>CAZAZA010000003.1:0-82532 GCA_964489495.1 uncultured Bacteroides sp. | reverse complement strand
GAGAATAAGGATACTGTCTGAAAGTCGCAGACAATACAAGCGCAACTTTGATTTTACAACCGGGAGCGCACAGACTCGATCACTCATCTTACCTTCCGGTCGAAAGAAACGCTCCAACGCACCAAGATCAGCGATGCTTTCAACGAACTTGGCTATACGGGCCAAATCTTCATTATAAGTAGCGTCGTCCTTGAAACGATTATAGAAGCGAAGATACTCACCCTTGTCCTCAGTGATGAACTGAATAGTGTAAAGGGTGCAGTTGTGGTCTTTGTTTAGCTGTATAAGTTCTGCTTCACTCATATTTGTATTGTCTCTTTGTCTTAACAACTGCAAAGTTAAGAAAAATGTTTTATTTATAAGTAAACATGGGCAGCTTTTTTGAGTTAAAGTCTCATGATCATCTCCAGATTTATTGTCTGATTCGCAGTTTAATCCTACACCCATACGATATTGGCAAATCAATAAAAAACATATCAATTGTTAATGTTTAGTTAAATCTTATACACTCCCTCAAAGCAACCACGGGAGTTTCGTAATTTTTTGTAACTTTACAGTCTAATCTACAACTCTTGGCAGTAATTAGTTATGAAAAAGAACATCGTCTTTATATTGGCTTTTTTCATAGTCTGGGCTTTCATCGCTTTCATGTGCTATTTACTAAACCTTATATTAGGCCGAAACTGGTTTAATGGTTGGCAAGAGTATGCAATCATAGGCTTTGCTGGGGCTATGGCTGGTATCTTTGGGCCTATATTGGCTGCTTGGATTGGTAAATTTTTCAAAAAGAAGTCATAATAATTTATGGAGTTGCGGCGCCGCCGAACTTCACTATCTCTACTCTCGCCATGCCGTTGCAGTGCCTCATCTCATTGTAAAGTCTTACCTTAAAATGGAGGCAATGGAGGCAATTTTGATATTCATTGTTTTTTTCGTAATTTAGCAACCTATTCCCAAAATGGCGAGAAATGGCAAAACTTTATCCCATAGGCATACAGAGCTTCGTGAAACTTCGCGAAGAAGGTTACATATACGTAGATAAGACAGCTTATATCGAAAAACTAATTAAAGAAGGCAACTACTACTTTCTGAGCCGACCGCGCCGTTTTGGTAAATCTTTGCTACTTTCCACCATCGAGGCTTTTTATCTGGGACGAAAGGACCTTTTCGAGGGACTGGCTATAAGCCGCACGGAACATGACTGGCAGCCACACCCCGTATTGCATATAGCCATGAATGCCAATACCTGTCAATCTGTTGATGACTTGACAGCTACTTTGGTATCTTTCCTCAATAATCAGGAAATCATTTATGGCCGAAACGAACATTCGGATTCTGTGGCATTGCGTTTCGGCGCTCTGATTCGTAGCGCATACGCCAAGACCGGGAAAAGAGTAGTCATCCTTATCGACGAATATGACAAGCCATTGTTAGATACGGCCGGGGAAAAAAGTGTTCAGGATGACATCCGGGCTATATTGAAAGGATTCTATTCAAATCTCAAGAACTGCGACCAATACATCGAGTTCGCCATGCTCACAGGCGTGTCGCGGTTCGGCAAGCTAAGTATATTCAGCGACCTCAACAATCTGAACGACATATCGCTTTCCACTAAATACAACGCCATCTGCGGAATGACACTGGAGGAGATCAGGGAGAATTTCAGCGAGGGAGTTCAAGATCTTGCCGACAATAACGGCATATCGGTCGATGAGGCTTACAAACTCTTGAAAGAGAATTATGACGGTTACCATTTCTCGCCGTCATCGCCCGACATGTACAACCCCTTCAGCCTGCTGAAAGCATTGTTCGATCAGAATATAGGTTCTTACTGGTTCTCGACCGGAACGCCGACATTCCTTGTCGACATGATCCGCCACATGGATATCGACCTGCGCGACTTAGAGCATCTTGATACGGATATCAATGACCTGATGGATGCCTCGTTCGATCTCGGGAATACCGTACCGGTAATGTACCAAAGCGGTTATCTGACAATCAAGGACTATGACGCCCGTTTCAACACGGTCACCCTCGACTATCCCAACCGAGAGGTGGAGCAAGGATTCCTCAACGGCCTGATGAAGGTGTTTACCGCCGGACACGCGAAGTCGCTCCGCGACAGGTAGTGAGTCGGGGATAAAAGGACGCGCTTCAGGACTTTTCGGCGGCTTGCCAGGCAGTGATGTTGCGGGTCCTGGTGCTGAAAGCGATGCCGAGGCTGATGACCGGACGAGGGTCGGCGGCAAACTGGCCCCCGTAACCCTTTTCGCGAATCTGGTCAAGGGCTTCCTCGGGTGTACCATCTCGTTTCAGCTCGATGACGTAAATGTAGTTGCGCAATCTGAGCAAAAGATCTATACGTCCGACCGAGGTGTGCCACTCCGGACAGGTATCGACACCGATAAGTACGAAGATGATAAAAAGATTGTTTTCGTAATGAAGCTCCGTGGCTTTATTCGCGAACTCATAGGGGATACCTCCCATGAACGTCTGCAAACGCTCCATAGCTTCGTCAATCCGCTTCTCTTCAAGCATTCTGCGCACGTCACGCACATTAGTGGATATAGCGGTAGGGCTCTCATTAAAATAATATTGTGCGAGATTATTAAAAAGCCCTTCCCGTACTTCAAGATTGGGGATGCCGATGTGGTATGTTTTGGGAAAATCAAAACTCTTGATAGTGAGGTAACCGGTTTGATAAAGCAGTGCAATGGGAGTTGTCTCAAACGTATCTACCTCCGAGAGAATAGTCTCGTCAACTGCCTCGCCAAACATTTCCGGCAGGAACTCATTACTTTTCTGAATCTGTCTTACAAGGAATTGCGGTGTGCCGCTCTGAAACCAGTAAGATCCGATCTTTAATTTCTTGAGGGCATTCAGCAGACTGAAAGGATTATAGATGTCGATACATTCATCCGTAAAATGATATCCGTCATAATTTGCCTTAAGCATGGCTACGGCATCTTCAAAACTTACGGAATATTTTTTTGCCAGTCCGGAGATCCCTTCATTGAAATTGGAGACAAGTTCCTCTTCAGTTATTCCGCAGATAGAAGCGTATGCATCGTCAAACGAGATATCCTCAAGATTGTTGAGACCGCTGAATATCGTCATCTTGCTGAAACGGCTAACTCCGGTAAGCATCGTGAACCGGATAAACTGATCGAGATCCTTAAGGTTGGCGTAGATTGATTTAAGAAGAGATCTATGTTTCTCCCGCATAGCCTCGTCCTGCATGGTCTCGATAATCGGATTGTCATATTCGTCAATAAGGATCACCACAGGACGTCCCGACACATTGTAGGCTGCCCTTATTATGTTGCCGAAGCGGGATGATAGATTCAATCCCATTATTTCGACATTATATTCTTTCTCCAAGATTCGGAACTTATTATCCAGAATATTCTCAAGATCGTTCTCCTGGCCATGACGGTATGTGGCGAGACTGAGTGTCAGTACAGTATGTTTTGGCCACTCCGTCTCAAGGTTATCTATTGCAAGCCCTTTGAAAAGTTCTCTCTTCCCCTCGAAATATGCCTGGATTGTCGACAACATAAGGCTTTTGCCGAAGCGTCGCGGCCTCGACAGAAAGACACAGTTGCTTGTTGTCACAAGATTGTAAATAAAACCGGTTTTGTCTACATACAGATATGATTGCTCTCGGAGTTTTTCAAAACTCTGTATTCCTATAGGATATTTCACGGGGGGTATGGCCATAATATTGCGGTATTTCCCACAAATATAGCTAAAATTCCTGAGATGTCTTACACTGACAGAATAAAAAATGTTACACACCTCATCCGTGAGGCTGTCATTAACTCCGGAATACTACAATGCGCCGGGATTGCTCCCGGCGCATTGATTTCAGGTATAGGGAAATGGGCTTATCTGACAAGTATCTTGGTGACCTTTGTACCCTGACGTTTGATATGGAAGCCCGGCGCGAGTTTCGAGCCGTCTTCACGAACGCCCTGAAGGTTGAAATACTCGGCTGGAGCCTCGTCGCCGGACACATCACCGATGCCCACTGTTTTTTCGACAAGTGTCACCAGGAATGTGGAGCCGCCGTCGGCGCCCCCCGTCCAGTAAGCGAGCCGTCCGTCGCGGCTGTTCATTCTGTTGGATACATATCCGAGCTGGTGCAGGTAGAAGCCGTCGATGCCCACCCCTGCTGTTCCAACTGTCGGAATCCAATAAGTGTTGTAGTTGTCAGGAACCGGAACGCTTGTCATCACGGGATAGGTGTTGCCTCCCGTGTTGGCGGAAGTGTTCTGGCTTGAAGAAAGAACCATCCCTTCGCCGGCTCCCCGGTTTATAATCATGAAGCCATGGAGCACATCGCCGATGAATGCCCACTGAGCATTGTAATCGTCGGCGTCAGGGATAGCCGTGGTCGATGCACTGAGGTCGATATACGACTGATCGGGCTTGTGGGCCAGGAAGCATTTGTCGTTGGTGAGCGTCATGTTGTACCATGCGGCGTTTTTGAAATCGGTGCTGACTTCGAACGGAAGCAGCTGCTCAAGCGTAAGCGTGATCACCTCGTCTTCGCGTGTGGTCGTACCTTCGGGGAATCCGGTGATGCGGTAATAGCTTTCGGAAGCCTCGCTGCTGATCTCAGGGCGCGGATATTCGGAACCCGACATCACAGTGAACATCTGAGTGTCGATGATATCCCCGCCAAACACGATGTTGTAGGTGACAGTCTTTTTCACCATACCCTGTGAAGCCTCGACGAACAGACCCTCGATCAGCACATCACCATCCATCACATCGGCAGGAATAGTGAATGTGTCGTCTGTGGAATCGAAATCATCAATATAGAAATATGTGTCCTGGTACTGCGGATTGCTCTTGATCAGCGAGTCGCCGGTCAGATTGTAGCCGTGGCGCACCCTGATACCGTTGTATGAGAACCCGTTAGAAGGATTCATCTTAATTTTCAGCGGCTGGCCGAAAGGCACTCTGTCGCCCTTGACCGACTCGCCGGTGGATGCCATAAGCACGTCGCCGTTGCGGTTGTCCTGGTTGACGGTTATATAATCGTTGTGGATATTGAGCAGAACGTCGACAACGCCACCGCCGTTCGAAAGTATATTGTTGCTGGCGTCGATGCAGCCGCCCGGATCGATGTTGTTCCAGTCAACCTTGTAGCGCATGCGGTAGATACCGGGGGCAAGGTCAGCCGGAACGGTGAACGACGGCATGTTCATAGTGTTGAATCCATTGTTTGACTCATAGACAACGTTGCCTGCCGAATTGCGTCCGTTGCCCGAGCTGCCCTGACGATACAGCGAATATGACACAAGGTCGGTGCTCGTGTCGAGATAGTTGTCCGAATCAACCCCGTAGCTGAACGCGCCGTCGTTGCCACGGTCGATGTATGCATAGCCGTGCATCCAGGAGCCGACATAAGAGATTGACGGAGTGAGGGTGTCGCCCGCCTTAGCTTTGAAAGGAGTGGTGAAGCGTTCATTATAGCCTTTCAGCTCGCTTGCGGGGATGGTGATGGACTGGGTGCCGTTGTCACCGCCGCTCAGCACGACGCCCGATATACGGCGGTCGCTGCGGCCCCACCCCGAATCAGTTGAGAAATTGACAGGGTAATCGCCGAGTCCGAAACGCGGAGCCAGCTGGTCGTTGACCACTATCTCGTCGATATATGCGGCAAAGTCGCCGGTCAGGGCGTGCGGAGCCTCGCAGTCGGGTACCACTACGAGCGAATGTATCTCCACCCCCCCGTTGCATTTGACAGGGAACACTGCGTCAAACCATTCGCCGGTCTTGATGTCGCTGACAGGATACGACCAGAATTGTTCCACCTCGTTCGACTGTCCCTCGCGGTCGCCGCGCTTGCCGAGGCCGATGAGCATCACACGGCCTTCCGTCGGTTTGTTAATCATCACATGGGCATAGTATTTCTTCGAGCCGTCGATTGTCATCGGCTCATTCAGGTCGATTCTCGCCCCGAAAGTGTTCGAGCCGAAACGCGAGCGTTGCACGCCGAGTATCCGTGACGTGCCGTTTGTCTCCGGATCGCCGATGAAATTGTCGATGACGGCCACGTTGCCCTTAAGACGGCCTGTGCGGAACGGAGAGGCCTCCCATGTGTCATACACGCCGAGTGCTTTGTATCCCGCCTCGTCCTCAAAGTCGATCGCCACATCCTGTGCGACAGCCAGAGCGGGGCAAACTGCCACTGCGGCAAACAGTCCGATATGTCTATATATCTTTTTCATTGCGTCATTCTGTTGAAAGGTTTAGAAAACTGAAATTGTATGCAGCAACGGACATGCCCTGCTGTCGGTGATGGTGATTCTCACAGCCTTGGCAGTAGTGCCTGCGTCGTAGCTCGACGATGTGCTCCCGTTCAGCGGAATTATACGCTTGTATCCGATAGTGGTCTGTGCCACGGCGGTTGCCTTTGGAGTCCAGTTGGTTCCGTCGGCACTCGTTTCAATCTTAAATCCGCGCACCCGCTGGCCTTTGGCTATATATTCCATAAGCGACACATAATGTATGTTCTGAGGCTCGTCCCAGGTGAGTGTGATCGTTGCCGTAGTCTCTTTGTCGTCGGTTGCCCAGTAAGAGTCCTTGTCACCGTCTGTAAGGTTCGACGCGTCATAAGTGCGGTTCGCGCCGTTGGCACGCGAAGTGCTGGCCTCGACTCTGGCATTTTTGGCCAGGTCGGTGCCGAGGCGGCCGTTGATAAGTTCGCCGAGACGTTTGAGGGTGCTTACGGTGGATGCGGGGAGCGAGCCCGATTTGTCGGGAGGGATATTGAGAATCAGGTTGGAATTGCGCCCCACGGTCTCCAGATACATCTGGAAGAGACGCTCAGCCGAGAGGTCGGACTGTCCGCTGTGCCAGAACCATCCGGCCGACGTGGCCTTGGCGTCGCTTTCGCCGGGAAGCCAGATCCAGCCTTCTTCCTGACCGCAATTGCGGTTGGCCACTTCCGACGAAGCGCCACGGTCCATCATACACCAGTTGGTCTCGCCGGCAAAACCGGATTCGTTGCCTATCCAGCGGGCTTCCTCGCCCACGCCCCACATCACGCAGTCGGGGGCAAGCGAGTGTATGTAGTCACGCAGATTGGGAACGTCATAATAGGTCGAGGCGTCGATCGTACGGTCGCCCCAGCTGCCTCCATAGTATCCGTTGCCGCCATTGGCGCCGTCGAACCACATCTCGAACTGGTCGCTGCCGTACTTTGCCAGCTCCTCGCACTGCTTCATAAACACTTCTTTGACATAGCGGTCGGTGCCGTAGAGCGCGCTGTTTCGGTCCCACGGCGAGATATAAAAGCCGTACTTCATATCAAGCTCCTGCGCGGCAGCGGCAAAATCGCGCGGGATATTGGTGGCTGAGCCGAATTTGTTGCTTGAGTTCGTGCAGCGGTGGTCGGTTGTCTCCGTAGGCCAGAGGCAGAATCCGTCATGATGCTTCACGACAGCTATACCACCGCGCATGCCCGCCGCCTTGGCGGCTTCCAGCCACTGACGCGGATTCGGGGCGGCTGTCGGGGCAAAGCGGCTGACATCTTCGCTGCCGTCGCCCCACTCGCTGTTGGTGTACGTGTTCATTCCATAATGATAGAATGCATAGAACTCAAGTTCCTGCCACTTTATCTGGCGCGGAGTGGGGACCGGGTGACAGGGTGCCGGCTCATTGTCGGGATAAGTCACGCTCTGCGTCGTCAGAGTCAGCTGGGCCATAGCCGACACCGTCACTGTGCACGAGATCAACCCTACAAACAGTTGTTTTTGCAAATGTCTCATTCTGTTGGTTGTTTTTATTTAAGGTATATGTTTTCAGTTATATTTTCATCTATCAATATGTGTCTAAGCCACAAATTTACTGAATTTCAACAAACCACGCAATACCGCAGCAAAAAAATCCCCGGCACTGTGTCAGTGCCGGGGATTTTTAATAATATGGCTGGAAATACTATCTTACCTGCACCTTCTCGGCCACACCGTCGACATTGACGATATAGAGGCCGGCCGGCAGTGCGACAAAGTCGCTGCCGTCAGCTTCGGCGACAACCGAACCCAAAGTGTTGTAGATAGTTACAGAGCGGTAGTCGCCTTTGATGTTCAGGCCACCGGCCACAACCTCCACGCGTGCGGCATTCTCGGCCGACACCTCGTCGATTGCGCTGAGCAGCGGCAGGTTGCTGTTGCCATGGCATTTCACGGCGTTTTCAATCACACCCGAACGGAAGTTGATCAGAAGGGCGATCACGTCGAAGTTGTCAAGCGACTTCAGCGGTTCGGTAGGAAGAGTGGTCTGATACTCATAGACGGTTTTTGCAGTCTTGTTGTCAGGTACCGAACCTTCGGCTCCGGTGTGGTGGTCGATGTAGCGCGCCACCTCATCGAATACGTAACTGGCCGGATTCGACATCTTATCCCATCCGGCGCAGGCAAAGTCAACACCAGAATAATAGTTGGACTGATTGTACGGGCCCACCTCATTCTCGACAAGCACGAGGGCTATGCGGAACGGAATCGAAGTGTTGAGGGCGAACTCTGTTTTGGTCTTAACGGTGATTTCTTTCCGTTCCTGATCAGTGAAATATAAGTCAGCCTTGATATCGGCTGCGGCAGGCAAAGCCACCACCGACTTGTAGATACCCTCGACATGACCGCCGAAGTCATTGATCGAGTTGCCATACTCGGAGTCTTTACGGTTATAGCGCGCGTTAGGATACCCGCCGATCATCATCTTGTGTTCGGCATATGAGTGACCGCTATACTTCGAGCCGTCAATCTCCATCGGGTCGCCCTGATGTATGCCTATGCCTATGAACGTGTCAGGATACTTCTCGTTCATATATTCCATCGTGCCGAGTCCGCGCGGGCAGTTTCCACACCACAGGCCGGTACCCTCTTCCATAACAAACCTGCGGGTATAGCCCATTGATGCGTCAAGACAGCAGGTCTGACGTTCCTGGGTATTGTTAGAGACATCGGGGTCTTCCACACCGTTGACCGAAGTGACGGTGACCGACACCGGAACCTCAAGGCCGAAGTCCTGGCAGGTCAGTCGGACAGTGACATCGGTTGACTCACTGAACTTGAGAGGAGTTGAGGGTTTGAACACTTTTTCAGCCACGGAGCCGTCGCCCACCTTGCAGGTGTAGCCTATGCTGGAGACCTCGTTCGCGCCGATGTTTCTGACACGGAAAGTGGCATTGAACTGTCCTTTGCCGACCTGCATCGGCACTGACAGCGACATCACTTCGACATCGTTCACCGGAAGGTCTGCGCCACGCAGCTTCACGCGCAAGCAGATGCTGCCATACTGCGCCGACCAGTTTTCCCAACGGAATTCACCGTTATTGTAATAATATATCCATGAGCTGCAGTCGCTTTCCATCTTAACACCGTCGGAAGCAAACGGGCAGTCCCACCCGTCGGGGCGGATAACGTCATATCCCACAAACACAGGCTTTCCGGCCTCAAGCTTGTAGGGATTCTTGAACGTGATTTCCGACCATGTCATAGGGCTTCTGCTCAGACGGCCGCGCTGCCTGGCCACTTCGTTTTCAGGAGTGTCATCAAAAATGTTATAGCTCACAAACACGCTGGCATCGGTTATGTTATTGATCCACCTATCCCTGCGGTTGCCTCCGCTACAGATCATCACCGACACGATTTCTGCCCCGGCATAGCGTGTGACGACATCTTCCGGCAGCATGATGGCTGCCGAGTTCTTCACTTCAAGACCGTCGCCCGTAGCCAACAGGCTTACCGGGTCTCCGCAATAGTGGTAATCGAGTGTCACACCCTCCTCAGCGTCGGCAGCTGCCGAAAATGCCGGCATTTTTGTCACGGGAGTGCCGGTGTTGTCGATTATGATTTCACCGACAGCCGTTTCAGTCACGTCAACCGGAGCCTGCCCGCCCACTGCGGCATTGGCCGCCGAAACGGCGGTCAATGCTGCGATTAGTGCGAATATATTTTTTTTCATCAAGATTTTATGTTTTTAAGATTTCACGTATTATTATTTAAGGTCATTTCACCAGCACCTTTACGGCCTTGGTGCCGCTGACGCGCATGTAAACACCGGGGACAAGGGCCTCGGGGGCAACCTTCACGCCGGTCAGGTTGTAATATTCGGCGCCGTCGTTCGCAGCGTCGTCAGCCTCTATCGACTCAATGCCTGAGGGAACTGCAAATTCTGCGATCCAGAACGAACCCGCGTCGGCAGGACCGTATACACATGCGTCGCCCTGGTTGTTGTTGACATTCAGCGCACGGTTATTGTAATCCGAACGGTCGACAAGGCAGAGATAGCCTCCGAGCAGACGCAGGGCATATTTGCCTGCTTCCTCCTCGTTCGCGGTCACATTCACACGGTCGCTGAGTTCGCCCATATACTGGCCTTCGGCGTTAACCAGATTGTAACGGCCGTTGCTGTGGTAGATGAAATTCCAGATACCGGCGTCAGACAGCTGATCAACGGTGTTGAGGTAGCCGTCAACAGGCGTGAGATATGCGCCGGTTTCAGCTGCGCCACGGCGGCGGTTGTTGGCAATGCTTACCCACGTGCCTTCGGCCTCGAGTTCGAGAGCCTCCTCTATCTGGAGACGCTTGGTGTTAAAGTACCCGGTCAGATTATTGACAGCTTCTGTAGATGAAGGAGCATAGTCTGTCATTCTGGCATTGGCTATGGTCTCATACATATCTGTGAGCATATCCTGACACCAGGGAACTGTGTTTTTATACGATTTTGCCTCGGCGGCCAGCTTGTCGCGGCTCTCATTGAAAATAGCCTCATGGTTGATCGAATCGGCTTCTTCAAAAAACCATCCGGTGTATTCCCAGTCTTCTACCGACCCTCCGTGGCCCATATAATAGTCATAACCGGGATAGCTCGACTTTTTGGTAATGCAGGTATTGTCTTCGGCAGGATATCTGTAAGAGATCGCAAAGCAGGTTTTGCCGGCATCCTTCTGTCCTTCGGGGACGGTTCCGTTAGGGATCAGATACCAGTTGAAGTACGGGTTGGTGTCCCAGTTCCAGGAACTTGTATTGTCACGGCTGTAGGGATAGTAGCTGTAGGTCGAGTATGCCAGGCGGGTGTTATGCTCATAGCATACGATCTGAATGCCGTCGCTTCCATCGTTGGCAGGCAGGAAGTAGCAGTACGAAGCAACCGACCTGGGCAGGTGGCAGAGACCCATACCGTCATAGGCGAATTGGAGATAGTCAAGGTCATCGGTAGCGCTTCTGATCAGGTACAGGAAGATATCGTCATCGTTCGACAATCTCGGCATTCCCTCGACATGCTCGATGACGGCCACCGACTCAAAGCGCCATGTGCTGCCGGCATCCTTGTAGTCATAACCGACGAGAGTGTTGCCTCTTGTGTCGACATTAAGACCGATTTCCTTGTTGTCGGCATTGACTATGCGGATATAGCCTTCGTAAGGAACGAACGAATACATGCCGGCCGAAGCGCGGTCGGTGGTGGTGGCGACATTTGAGCCGTTGCTGGCGGCGCAGAGATACACGCCGTTCTGGTTGCGCAGACGGAAGGAGGCCTCGTTGCCGTCGACACTTTCGATTTTCCAGAAGCCGGGGTTGCGCTCCAGGGTGTTGGTGGTGTTGACTGTCAGGTCAGCACCTTCGCCGACGGTGGTCAGATAGTGGCCCAGTGTGGCGACGTTTTCGTGGGCGCTGCGGCGTATGTTGGAGATCTTGACATTGTAGCCCTGTGCCTCACGGTTGATCTGCACGGCATATTCGGCCAGAGCGTCGTTACCGATCTTTTCGAGAGTGCTGACCGACTGCGGGCCGTCATATGCTGTATTCGACAACTCCGATAAGGTGTTGTTCAGCAGCGACCGGCACCACGGGGTGTAGGCCAGGTAGTTGGAGAAGAGCTGTAACAGGCTGCTATTCAGCTCCACAAAGTCGGCTTCGTCACCCTCACTGGAGGTAGGCTCAATTATCCATGAGAAGAGTCCGATATTATTTCTGTTGTCATCAGGCTTGGCGCCCATCACCCAGTTCCAGAAGGGATAGTACATCATGGCATGTATGGTCTGATAACCATAGGAGGTAAGGTGGTCGTAGGGCTTGCAGCTGATGCTCCATCCGTTGGCCTCATTGCCATCGAGCATAAAGAAAAGCATCGAGTTTGACTCGAAGTCCTTCACGGCCTTCATATTGCCGTTGGAAGTTGTATATCTGATACCGATATTGTTATTTTTGTTTTTCAGACGGAACGAACCGTTGCCTTCGCCCGAATCGACAAAATACCAGTAGGAGTATTCATCAAGTGTTCCGCAGTTAAGGTCATTACCGGAATCTTTAAAAGCGCCGTCAATTGTAAGAAATCCCTGCACCTGATTCCTCAAAGTGTAGAACACAGGGTTCTCGTCAGTCGACACCACCGGAAGGTCGAGACTTTCGTCATAGGCGCGTGACAACTTCCACACGGCGTTGTCGGTGACATTGTCGGCGAATGACAGGTTTCCGTCTGCATCCATTGCCAGGTATTTGCCTGCGAAGGAGACAGTGACGCCCTCGCCGTTTTCGGCTGCGGCGACATCAAACTTATAGGCATCCTCAACGGAAGTACGCAGGGTCAGGTCAGCCACTTTACCTGCTTCGGGATCAAACGAGGAGTCGATAAATCCTATATATTGACCAACGTTGCAAGCGATTGTATATTTGCCGTCGGCGGCCTGGTTGAAACGCCATACCGATGCGTTGGAGACGTCGTCGAGCTGCGTGAAATGGCTTTGGTCGGCATTGGTGTCGGTATTGGGGGTGTCGACAGCCAGCAGGAGCGGTTTGCCCGTATTGCCCTTGTTGGCTCCGACATTGGCAATCGTCACACGTACACGATAAATGTTCTCGTCAAACTCCACATTGTCGCCGGCCACAGCGCCGCCGGCCGAAGTCACACTCACACCTCTTGAAAGGGCATCGTAGCCGAAAGGCGTGGCTCCGGTGCTCGCTACAGGACGGTCGGCCGACCCAGGGTAGGTCAAGGCAAGACCGCCTGAGACAGTAGCCGCAAAAGCGCCTGTTGCCGAAGCGGCAAGCACCATAACAGACAGAATACTTTTTCTCATAATGTAAATAATAAGTTGATAAATGTAAATAATAAGTTGATAATTTTTTAGGTTTAAGGGCCTTTCACTCTTTTAGATACACACCGCCGCCGAACGCCACGCTCTTCCGGCATCCCACAGCAGGGCATTATCGGCGACAAAGATAACATTTTGTGTCGGATTTTACAAATTTTTATAACCAATACTTGGAATTTTTTTAAAACAAGCTAAAGACATTTATTTTTAATCTTTCAAATATGAAGAATTATTAACTTTTTTCTAATATTTTTTGGATTAATCAAATTAAATATGCTAAATTTGCATCGATAATCTATCCTTAAAGTCTAACCGGACCAAAATAACAGTATTCATAATCAACGAAGTGTATTATTTAACAACTTATTCAATAACAATTTCACTAATTAACAACCTGTTACAATGACCCGTATCAAGAATTTGAAGACGTCGTTAGCAATGGGTCTGATGTCGGCATTAGTGTTTGTTGGTTGTAGCGATGACAACTTTCCCGAAAACAAATTCGGGGCAATAGGTGTCAACTCGCTTCAGACAACCTCGACAACCGCTACCGCATATTGGACTATCGTGTCGAACGGCAGTTGTGATGGTTACAAAATCACCATCAATGAAGGTACTCGCGAACAAAAAGGCGCAGAAGTTGTCAATCAGCAGATTGACGACTGCCACATTGGCCACGCGACATTCACCGGCCTGAAGGAAAACACTTCTTATGTTATGACCACTCAGGCAATTCCCAGCGCATCGAGCGGACGTCCCGACGCTGAGACCTATGAGATCCAGTTCATGACCGCACCTATAGTGAAGAACGTCACCTATGGGGAGATTTCCTATAAGGTAGTCGAGGGTGTGACACTTGGAACAATGACAGCCAGCTGGGATGCTATTGACGCGAAAAACTGCGGCGGATATGCTGCAACCCTTTTCAAAGTCGATGGTGAGACCAGCACTGTTGTAAGCACAGTCAACATCACCACCAGCGCGACTACCAGCGCGACATTCACCGACTGCGTCGTGCCTTCGACAAAATATATTATCGGTGTGAGATCCCGTGCCAACAACGCCTGCTGGTATAGCACCGGCGAATGGACCTACACGGCAGAATTCACATCTCCGGCAGCAGAATAAGAATGCCGAATCATAACAAAAGATTTAACATAGTGCAGAAAATGACTAATACCAATCTTAAGAACTGGTTTCTGGTAGTTCTTATGTCGGCCGGTTTACCATTGGCCGCATATGCCGCCCCGACCGGTTCGCAAAATACAGCCCAGGTACAGGCCGACACAAACGCCGGGACATGTACGGGCACGGTAGTTGATGAAGAAGGCGAACCTCTGATTGGCGCTTCGGTGCGTGTCGACGGCACTACCAACGGTGCTGTCACAAACATCGACGGCGAATTTAACCTCAAAAACGTCAAGGTCGGCTCGAAAATCACTGTCAACTACGTAGGTTTCAAAGCTGTGACCGTGGTTTGGAACGGCCAGCCAATCGAAATCGTACTTAAAGGCGACTCAAACGTACTCGACGAAGTTGTTGTCATGGGTTACGGCGTTGAACAGAAACGCACCAAAGTGACCAACTCAATCGCCAAGGTCAGCGACAAGGCCCTTACAACCGGTACGAACGCCAACCCAGCCCAGGCCCTCGTAGGTGCCGTTTCGGGTGTGCGTGTGGCCCTCACCACCGGCGACCCGGGCGCAACCCCCAACATCATCATCCGTGGCGGCGCCAACTATAACGACGGCATCAACAGCAGCAAGAACTCACCTCTTATAGTTGTCGACGGCCAGATACGCGAATCACTTTCCGACATCAACCCCAACGACATCGAGTCGATGGAAATCCTTAAGGATGCCGGTGCAACCGCCCTCTACGGTGCGCGTGCAGGTAACGGCGTTGTGCTCGTGACCACCAAGCACGGCAAAGTCGGCGAAGGCAAGGTGACTTTCAGCGCAAAAGTCGGCGTAAACAGCTACAAGGACACCGGTTACGACGTTTGCTCGGGTCAGGACTTCCTCTACTACTTCCGTACAGGCAAGCATAACTCGCAATGGGCTCTACCCGGTGGCGGCTATGCCTCTCAGCTCAACGGACTCTACACCGGAACAAACGGCCCGGGCGACATAGGCCGTACCGAGCTTAACAATATCCAGAACTACAACATCGTCCAGAAGAACGAAAAGACAGAATACCTCCTTCAGCACGGCTGGGAAGAGATGCGCGACCCTATCGGCGACGCCACCATCCTGTTCAAGGATACCGACATTCTTGATTTCAACCTCAACAGCCCGGCTGTGACCCAGGACTATAACCTGAGCTTCTCGGGCGGTAACGACCGTGGCAATTATTATGCCGCATTAGGCTACTACGATGCCGAAGGCGCCGTGAAGGAGACTTTCTACAAACGCTACAACTTCTCGTTCACCGGCCAGTACAAGATCAACAAATGGCTGACCTCAAACTCGGTGTTCAACTTCACACGTGCCAACTGGCTCACCGACAATCCCAGCCAGAACACCGCCTACATGATGAACCGTGGTATATTCTGGAAGTTCGTCCGCTTTGAGACAGAAGACGGTGTGCCTTTGTACGGCAACAACGGTCCGGTAAACGTCAACGTGAACAAGGGCCGCTTCAACCGCGACAACGAGAGCAACAAGTTCCAGATGACCCAGAGCTTCACCGCGAAGATTATCGACGGTCTCTCCCTCAAAGGAAGCATGAGCTGGTTCTACAGCGACCAGTCGGCTGAGGCATCCAACCTCGCTTATGCCCAGAACAATACCGGCGCATGGAATCTTTACAACCTGTCCGGCACCTCGGGCATAAATACACAGTATGCCGTATCGAACAGCTTCTCGCGCTATTTCGACCAGACCTACAACCTTGTAGCCAACTTCAACCGCACATTCAACGAGGCACACACAGTCAACGCCATGCTCGGTACGGAGTTCTACAAACGTAAATACAAATATGTCTATGCCGGAGGTAACGGCGCGCCTGTGCCCGGCTACCCCGACCTCGACTACACCCTGCAGAACACCCGCTCGACCGACTCGCAGCATCTTGAAGAGGCTCTCATCTCGTACTTCGGCCGCGTCGAATATGACTACAAGGACACCTACCTGGTTGCCGCCACATTCCGTGAGGACGGTTACTCACGACTGATCAACCACCGCTGGGGCTTCTTCCCCGGTGTGTCGGCCGGCTGGGTTTTCACCAATGAGCAATTCATGAAGAACAATGAGAACCTGTCATGGCTCAACTATGGTAAAGTCCGTGCGTCATTCGGTCTGAACGCCACCATCAACAGCTCATATCTCGGCTACTATACACTCCGTGGCGCATATCGTCCGCAGCTTGACGATAACGGCAATGTTATCACCTACGACGGCAACGTTGGTTTCAAAATCAACACCCTCCCGAACCCGGACCTCAAGTGGGAACGCACACGTACGGCTGAAGTGGGATTGACCTTGGGCTTCCTGCAGAACCGTTTCAATCTCGACCTCACGTACTACAACCGTCTGACCATGGACAAGTACGCGGCCAAGTCGCTTCCGCAGACCACCGGCTTCTCCTCGATTACCGACAACAACGGTTCGTTCGAGAACCAGGGTGTCGAAATCGACCTCACAGCCACACTCATCAACACCCGCGATTTCCGCTGGAGTCTCGGCGCCAACCTCACCTACAACGCCAACAAGATCAAGAAGCTCCCGTACAGCGGTCTTGAGAACAACCGTACGATCGGCACAGGTGTCGAAGTTTACACCGGCAACGGCACAGAGACACACTTCATCGGCGGCTATCAGGAAGGCCAGAACCCGTTCCAGGAAGTGGGCTACGGCGTATCGCACATGGTTCGCAGCCAGGCCGACATCGACGCCCTCGGCGACTACATCGACATTGTCAACGGCCAGAAGGTATATGCGACCGAAGCCGGCCGCCAGCGCCTTATCGCAATGGGTGTTTCAAGCAGCAACATGATTCGTCTGCAGCCCGGTAGCTTCGTTTATGAGGATATGAACGGCGACAACACTATCGACGCTTATGACCGCAAGATCATCGGCCACCGCGATCCGCACTGGACCGGCGGCTTCAACACAACCCTCAGCTGGAAAGGCCTGACCCTCTATGCTCGCTTCGACATGGGCTTCGGCTTCCAGGTCTACGACTCGAACCTTTCGTTCTGGCTTGCCGAAGGACAGGGCGCCATGGCATTCCCGAAACAGGTGAAGGACACCTGGACTCCTGATAACCCCGGTGCAAAATACCCGCGCGTCGTATGGGCCGACCAGTACGGCTCGGACAGCTACGTACGTACCAACGACTTCTTCGCACAGAACGGCAATTATCTGGCTTGCCGCGAGCTCCAGCTCAGCTACCAGCTGCCGACCGACATCTGCAAGAAGTTTGCATGCCAGGGCCTCAGCCTCTCTGTAACAGGCCAGAACCTCGGCTACATCAAGAGCTGCACGATACCTCTGCCCGACAACACGACCTACTGGTCAGGCAACACAGCCGGTAACGGTGGTACATACAACCTCCCGCGTTCGGTGATCTTCGGGCTCAATGTGACATTCTAATTATTTTAACAAGACAATCTCATGAACAAGATATTTTCAAATATCATGATAGCGGCATCGGCTGCAGGAATGCTCCTCGGCACCGCTTCATGCAACGATGAGCTTGACCTTAAACCGATTGATTACCCCGGCATGGGTTCGTTCTGGAGCTCGGAAGCTGAATTCACCACCAACATCTACGCTATGTCGTCGATGTTCCGCGCCAACTACCCGGGCGATATCCTCTTCTGGGCAGGCGAGCTTCGCTCCGGCACGCTGACCATCGACCTCATCAATGGTTCAGGCGCGCTCAACCAGGAGTACATCAATAACAACTACGATTTCTCACACACCCAGTTCTCAAACTTCGGCAACTATCCCGGATTTATAGCTGTCTTGAACGAGCTTATCTATGAGTGCGACCGCGTAAGCCCCGAAGTGCTCTCCGACAATGTCAAGAACGGCCTTCTTGGTATCGCTCACGGATGGCGTGCATATGTATATTTCCAGATGTACAAGATGTATGGCGGAGTGCCCTTACGCGACAAACCCGACGTAGTGCTCGGAGAAACTAATCCAGACGTGCTCCGCATGCCTCGCTCGACGGCCGAAGAAACTCTGACGTTTATCAAGGATGACATCACCAAATCGCTCAATTATTTCAACGAGTCGACATACCAGCTCAATTCCCACAAGCAGTACTACTGGAGCAAGGCATGCACCGAGATGCTTGCCGGCGAGGTTTACCTCTGGAGCGCAAAAGTGTCGACCGACGATCATAAGGCCGGAGGCGCCAGCGAAGTGGCTACAGCCAAAGGATACTTCGAGAACGTGATGAACAACTACGGCTATGGACTGATGGACAACTATTTCGACATCTGGACAGAGCCGCGTAACAAGGAAGTAATCTACTCGATATGCTATTCAAGCGAAGAGGATAGCCAGCAGTTCAGCGGCATCCAGGGCCAGATGGTATGGTCGAAAGCAGCCGGTGCGGGCACCGTGGCATGGTCGAAGCAGGACGCTCTCGGATTGGGCCTCCGCACCGACGGCGCCGTAAGCCGCTTCGGATATTTCACCGACAGCCCCACAGCTAAGCAAGCCCAGTACACATGCTGGTCGGCCTTCACACCGAGCCCCAACCGCTATATGTACAAGAACGCTCTCTACTTCCAGTTCGACGAGCAGGACGGTCGCCGCGACATGTTCTTCCCGCAGTGGAAAGTCAGGAAAGACGAAGAAGCGCTCACTTATATAGCGAACTTCGATGAGAAGGCTCATGACTTGATGGGATCTTTCGTACTTAAGTATCGTCCGTCGATTGTTCCGACATGGAGCTCGAACTATGTATGGAATAACGACGCAACCATCTACCGTCTCGCACTCGTCTATACATATCTTGCCGAAATCGCCAACTACGAGGGTGATAATCCTGGTGTAGAGAAGTATATCAACCTGATTCGCAAGAGAGCTTACGGCTCACGTTGGGATGAGGCCACTCTTGGCTACAAAGCCGGTTCATTCCGCGAAAACGAGGCTGCCATCCTGATGGAGAAGAACAAGGAGTTCATCATGGAAGGACAGCGCTGGTGGGACCTCCGTCGCATGACCGTGAAGAAGG
Source organism: uncultured Bacteroides sp. (assembly GCA_964489495.1). Classification (GTDB taxonomy): domain Bacteria; phylum Bacteroidota; class Bacteroidia; order Bacteroidales; family Muribaculaceae; genus Paramuribaculum. The sequence goes on along the minus strand of CAZAZA010000003.1, from coordinate 63,223 downwards.
ATGGAGAACAGACCGACCACCTCGCATTCCAGCCCGAAGGCTGTGTTGGCTTCGGCTTGAATCCTGTTGAAAACCAATGGCTCAAAGAGCAGAACGGACAGGCTGTAAGAACTGTTGACCCGGTACTCAGCACTACAGAAGCCTACAAGCTTCTCTGGCCTATAGACCAACAGCTTATCGGCTCAGATCCGACAATCAAGCAGAACCCAGGCTATGAGGTGGATGATGAAGAATAAATATTATTGATATTTTTTCATTTTAGTTATAAGGGGCTGTATGAACAGCCCCTTTTTTATATGCTTAGCCGACGGTTCATCCCTACTTGGCTAAATGTCCCATTACTTTGTGAGTACATTTATAAAAGTAATAAGGACAATATCATCAGATTGCAGACTTGATAACCCTATATTATTCTGAATCAAAAACCGCGAATGTAATATTTAACAATATTTCATATTATAAGACTTGTTTATAAGAAAAAATAAATATTACATTTGCGACATATAAACCAATTAAATGTAAGCTATGAATAAAACTATCCTTTTCTTGTTCGCTTTAATCGGATTCCTATTGCTGGATGCCTGCAGCGAACAGGAGGCTCTCATTCAGGTTGCAGAGCCAATCGAAACCATGCAGTCAAGATCTTCGCTACCTGCATATGACTACCCTGTGCGACCAGGGAGCGATGAGTGGCTTGAACTTAAGACTCATGATGAAAAGCTGCGTGTCACACAGCTCCCTGATGACATCCTTAAGAATCTTAGCACTGAAGATCTGCTCGATGTTTGTATGGATTATCCGTTGCTCGTCGACGCATTCCTCTTTAACAGTTTTGAGGAAGGACTTGATAAGATGTGTAGCCGATTCAACGGTTTTCAGGAATTTATGCGTCGCGATGACAATGCAGAGGTGCTATCAAAGTATCTCGAACGCAAAAGTCAGTCAGTAAAACTGGCAAACGCGGATAAATCCACCTCACGTCTCGATCTGGCAACAGAAGTAGCCATCGGACTTTTACAGAAAGAGTCCATAAGAATGAACCTCTCAGCGAATGCTTCGTCGGTGGCTGAGGCCGCAATCAATATACTCGCCGCCAACGGATTGTTTTCTGAACGCATGCATTCAAGCTCAGATAACGTGGTCAAAGCAAGCACTTCTACGGCCTATACACCTCTCGGTTCGTCTTGGCGTATCGCTTCTCTTTTGGAATTAAGCGAAAAGGATAAGAACGATATAAGAAATCATATTGTATCAACATATCCGAGAGCTATTATTCTTGGAGAGGCTACAACAACCTATAATTGCCATGCCTATGCTTGGTACATGAGGGAGGGAAACTCTAAAAAAATATGGTTAAATCCCGATGGCGTTTCTGCAATGGGAACTCTGAGACTTCCGCCAGTTGAAGATGGCAGCTACACTCGGACGAACACTGCACCGGGCCGAAAGATTGTATATTATGACAATACCGGAGCGGCACATTCGGGCGTTGTGTATGCTAATACCGGATGGGTTGTATCGAAGTGGGGGGCTTGGTGTCTAATGAGACACATGATTTCAGACTGCCCCTATGATTCGCACGATGTGAGATATTATAAATCAAATCTCAAAATATCCGGACCTACAAGTCTGGAAAGAAAAGGACAATACGTGGAAGCAGATTATTCTGTTACAGGTGGAAGTTCCGCAGGATCTGCATCAATGACAACGACGAGTGCAGCTCAAATTATTGGCCAACTAAATCAGGGAGGCATAAGGGTTAGGGCATCTAACAATTTCAGTGTTTCAGCAACATTCACAATGAACGGCACCATGTTCAATGTGCCTTCAGTTGATGTAGAGGTTTGGAACAATCTTAGAATCGCCGAGGTATCCACATTCCAATATGGCCAATCCGGGTATGAACACACCTTAAGAGTTAGATACGAGGGTGCTGAGGAAGCACATGGGGTCTGGACTTATAATGACCCTGGTGTGACAATAAGTGACGTGATGTATCCCGGAGATGCCATGTTTTTGGAGCCCAACTGCTTTTATAAGGCGGTTAGCTTCTCAGGGCCTGGCACATATACTCTGGAAGTTTATCCTGAGTCAAACGATGCGACCGGAGCCACTGTCACAATAACGATAAATGCTACAACGGGAGAGGTTCAATTTAGAAAAAAAATCGCCCCACGAAAGGGAACCAGGGAGGATTCAATAATAGAATAACAATCGCCCTTTAACACATTAAAATGAAACTTTTTATTCACATAGTAGCGATTGGTCTATTTGCCCTGCTTGCCATGGCCTCAGGGTCTTGCTCTTCGCAGGAGGATGAACCGTCTGCATCAATAAGCGACGAATGGCTCTCCCATCGGCTGTTTGAACTCGAAATAGGTTACATGGGTCCGGATAAAGACAAAATCTCATATGTAGCACAGATATGGTTTTCATCCAACCATGTCCGTTATCCGGTTCGTACTGTCAGATTACACACCAACGCCACCGAACGATATTTCAGCATGTCGGTGTTCTATTACGAATTGAATCAAGCGGCATACGACCCACGTGGAGATGAGCAGCTGTATCCGTTCAACAGTGTGGTGTATCTCGATCAAATTTGTATCGACGAAAATGGGAACAGCATCACAGATCCGGCGGAGATACAAAAGATACTCTCCTATCCTTACGTCTACATCCCGAGATACAAGGAGGATGCTACAGCCGACTGGTGCGCCGAAGGCTTTGAAACAGACTTTGTCCGCTATCGCAAGAATGAACCTCAGAGTTATTTGTCAGAAGAGAATAACAGCTGGATCCGCACCAATCTTCCGGGCGTGTATGAAAATGCGTTCAAGGAGTATGGCGAGAACCTCATGGCGATAAGCGCCTCGTTCCTCTACGACAAGGAGACCAATACCCAATATGATGATGTGGTTCAGTTCACGGTGCTTGCCGCCGTGGCACCACACTGGAGCGTCCTCTATGATAACACTTACTACGTGAAGTCGGACGCGGGTTACGTAGAAGTGACGAAAAATGAATTCCTTGCAGCATCGGCAGCCAAGTTCGAATCGCCGGAAAAGTTTGAACAGAACGGATATTATTTCTTTGGTGGTAACGAACCGGGCGTATGGTACGATCAATTCCCTTATCTACAGAGGCTTGACAACACCTACTGGAAGGAGTGGGAAGCAAGCGGAAGAAGGCTGAGCTATATCTGACGCCGGAAGCCACAAATCTTTGCCGATTGCGTTTGACGGCTGCACGGGCCGTACAGCCCTACATTTTGCGGATTGCGTTTGCCCCGGCTGCACCAACCGACCCGATAATTGTGGCGAAAATTGTAGGGTCGTGGCACGCCACGGCCGGAGCAAATAAAGTAATTCCCAATCATTTACCACCATATTCACCCCGGTCGTGGCATGCCGCTCGGACAGGGCGCACGACCGTACGCCCCTACAAAAAATGTGGTGGGGAACACGGATAAATGATTTCCTATATCCTGCCATGTCGCACATATTGCATTCATAAACACTTACAGTTTGTGTAATTAAAAATTATATATTATCTTTGCAAATGAAATAACTTACAGTTTGTGTGAGCTAATTAAACCAAAAGAGTGAATATTTCGTTCCAAAATAAAAAACTCGAAAAATTACTGGACAATCCTTCCAAATTGACAAGAGAACTTGGCGCACTGAGAACTAAACTATTTCTCAAAAGATTATCTGCTTGTGATCTTGACCATCCTTACCGCTTGATATTCGAACCACACGAAGACCCAATTCCAACCGATTCCTCCGGTAGATATATCTGGTTGGAAATTAAAGGTGTCGAAGTCATTGAAATTACAAACTATCACGGCAAATAAAGATATGGCACAGACAAGACCATTTTTAAATCCGGCAAAGTTACCGGTAATATATCATCCAGGCGAAACTCTTGAAGAGAAACTTTTAGAGATGGGAATGGGGGTGAAAGAATTTGCCACACGGGTTTCTAAACCCGAAAAAACAATTATTGCAGTCTTAAAAGGCAAAAGTTCCATAACACCGGACATGGCTGTCGCGTTTGAATTAGTAACGAAGATACCGGCCCATATGTGGCTTCGCCATCAGAAAAGTTATGATGAATTTATAGCTCGCAAAAAGAGAGAAAAAACGTTCAAGGAAGGCCTAATTTGGGCTAAAAAATTTCCATACGACGAAATAGCAAATCTCGGATGGTTTGCTGGAATAAACGACACACAAGGAGAGACAAAAAACATTGTCGACATTCTTTGCACATTCTTTGCTGTCAGTTCACCTAAGGGTTGGGAAGACTTCTATCTCAACCAACGGCTTCGTGTAGCATTCAGCATAACCCTTGCCAATGCCTGTGACCCGTATGCTCTTTCCGCCTGGCTACGTCAAGGCGAAATCCAAGCAGGAAAAATACATATAGCGAAACGGCATAATGCAAAGCTGCTTCGTAGCATTCTAACTGAGATTTCCGAAATTAGAAAATCCAAGGCTGACAATCACATTGAACTATTGGAATCAATGTTAGGTGATGCCGGAGTAAAGCTCATTTTCACAGAAACGCTTTCAACGGCACCTGTCAAGGGTTGTGCCAGATACATATCCGGTATTCCATGTATTCAACTTGCCAAAGTATTTGATGACGAATCGGCATTCTGGAATACGCTATACCATGAGATAGGCCACATCCTACTTCATGGTAAAAAAGACATCTTCATTGAAAATGTCAATTACGGCAACAAAGATCCTGAGAAAGAACGTGAAGCCCAAGAATTTGCAGAAATGTTGATGCGCAAATAAGATTATTCCCAATTATTTAACACCATATTCACCCCGGTTGCGGCATGCCGCTCGGGCCGGGCGCACGACCGTACGCCCCTACAAAAAATGTGGTGGGGGACAATAACGGATGAAACTTCAAAAAGATTATTGGCTGAGATTTTTTGTGTTTGGAGATTTGTGAGTAATTTTGCACCAAAGCTTTTTTCACATGATGGAGACGAACCCTCAAACGTTTGAAATGGTCGCAAAGACCTTTCAAGGACTCGAAGACGTCCTGGCCGAAGAACTACGCGGCATCGGAGCCCTGAACGTGGAACCCGGACGCCGAATGGTGTCGTTCGACGGCACCCTCGAGACCCTTTACAGGGCTAACATGTGCTGCCGCACCGCGTTAAGGATACTTAAACCCATTTACAAGTTCTACGCCTCCGACCCCGACACATTATACGACCGAGTGAAGGAATATGACTGGAGCCGGCACCTCGACCTCGACAGCTCGTTTGCGATCGACTCGGTGGTCAATTCCGAAGACTTCACCCACTCACGCTACGTCACATACCGTGTCAAAGACGGCATTGTGGACTGGTTCCAGGACCGCGAAGGCCTGGGTCGCCGTCCCAAAGTGCGCCTGCAGGATGCCGACGTGATAATCAACGTACACATATCGGGCAACCAGGTGACGCTGTCGCTCGACTCGTCGGGCGAGTCGCTGCACAAACGCGGCTGGCGCGTGGCACAGACCGAGGCCCCGATCAACGAAGTGCTTGCCGCAGGCATACTGCTGAAAAGCGGCTGGCGCGGCGACCAGCCCCTGGTCGACCCCATGTGCGGCTCGGGCACATTCCTTGTCGAAGCCGCCCTTATCGCCACAGGCACGATGCCCGGCGTGTTCCGCCAGAGCTTCGCGTTTGAGAAATGGCCCGACTTCGATGCCGAGCTGTTCGACGAAATCTACAACGACGAAAGCTCCGAACGCCCGTTCGAAGGCAAAATCTACGGAGCCGACATATCTCCACTGGCCATCGACATTGCCACCCGCAACCTCAAAAGCGCGGGAATGGCACGCTATGTCGACCTGCAGGTGCGACCGATAGCCCGCTGGGAAGAGGCCCCCGAGGGAGGCACTCCCGGCGTGATCGTCACCAACCCGCCCTACGGCGAACGCATCAGCGTGGATGACATGGACAAATTCTACGAGCTCATAGGCAACCGGCTCAAGAACGTGTTCCGTGGCTACCATGCATGGATAATCGGCTACCGCGAGGAATATTTCGACAAAATCGGCCTCGCCCCGTCATACAAAGAAACCCTCTACAACGCCAACCTGGAATGCCAGCTCCGCGAATACGTGATATTCGAAGGCGACTACAAGCAGTTCCGTGCCTCCGGAGGCACGCTGCGGCGCACCCGCGACGACGAAGATGACGACAGCGAAACAAATATCCGGTGCAAGCACGACCGTCGACAGGAACGACGCAGCGACCGTCCCAAAGGCAAGGGACGCGGTCACTGGGACGACCATTCGGACGAACGCCTGCGTCACGACAAACCGCGCCGCGACTTCAAGGGAAAAGATTTCAGAAACCGCGATTTCAAAGGCAAGGACTCGCGTGACCGCCACGACAACGGTGGCCGTGACCGGTGGGACGACCGTGACAACGACCGCACACGCGCCGACAAACCGCGCCGCAATCCCCGCCTGCTCGAACGCATCGGGACGCCCTCGGCTCCCACACTCCCCCCGTCGGGCGAAGTGTTCATGCGCGAACGCCGAGGCAAGGTGAAGACACGCCCCGACAAACCGGCAAACGACGAGAGCAACTCCTAACCAAACAATAATCCACACAACCTTATGAAGATACTTCTGCTCGGCTCGGGCGGCCGTGAATGCGCCCTCGCATGGAAAATCAGCCAAAGCCCGCTGACCGAAAAACTATACATAGCCCCCGGCAACGGAGGCACCGGGGCATACGGCGAAAACATCGCTCTTTCGCCCCTCGACTTCGAGGCCGTGGGCCGATTTGTTGATGAAAAAGACATCGACATGCTCGTGGTCGGCAACGAAGACCCGCTTGTGGCCGGCATAACCGACTTTTTTGCCGAGAGCCGCCCGCAGCTCAGGGTTGTAGGCCCGACCAAGGCGGGCGCCGCCCTCGAAGGGAGCAAGGATTTTGCAAAACACTTCATGCAGCGCCACGGAATCCCTACCGCCGCCTACCGCACCTTCACCGCCGACACCCTCGCCGAGGGCGAAGCGATGATCGACTCGCTCAAAGCCCCCTACGTGCTCAAAGCCGACGGACTTGCAGCCGGCAAGGGCGTGATCATACTCAACGACCCCGCCGAGGCCAAGGCAGCGCTGCGCGAAATGCTCGGCGGCATGTTCGGGAGCTCGTCGTCGAAGGTAGTGATCGAGGAATTCCTCTCGGGTATCGAGTGCTCGGTGTTCGTGCTCACCGACGGCAACGGCGGCTACCGCATACTGCCGGTGGCAAAAGACTACAAACGCATCGGCGAAGGCGACAAGGGCCTCAACACCGGCGGCATGGGAGCCATCAGCCCCGTACCTTTCGCCGACAAGCGCTTCATGGACCTCGTCGAGACACGCATCATCCGTCCGACAATCGACGGACTGCGCGAGGAGGGGATCGGCTACCGTGGATTCATTTTCCTCGGACTGATCAACGTCGGAGGCGAACCGATGGTGATCGAATACAACGCCCGCATGGGCGACCCCGAGACCGAGGCCGAGATGCCGCGCATCACCTCCCACCTCGTGGAACTGCTCTATGCGGCCGCATCGGGCGACCTCGGCGACCTGAAGCTTGAAATAAGCCCCGACACCGCCGCTACGGTGATAATGGTTTCGGGCGGCTATCCCGAATCCTACAAGAAAGGATATGAGATTTCAGGCGACGGACGTTATGCCGGCGACGGACGCACCATCGTGTTCCATGCCGGCACGCGCCGCGAGGCGGACGGACGCCTCGTCACATCGGGAGGCCGCGTGCTTGCGGTCACATCTCTGGCCTCCACAATGGAAGAGGCACTCCGGCTGAGCTACGATGCCGTGGCAACCATCAAATTCGAAGGCGAATACCACCGGCGCGACATAGGCAAAGACCTGATGTAAGATGCGCCCGGCCGAAACAGCCATCACACGCCTGCTGCGATCCCACGCCTTTATACTCATCCTGGTTATACTGGCGGGGATCAGCGCGTTCGTACACATGCCCGAAGGGGTGAGCAACGTCACCGACGGCATCGACCGGGGACTGCTGTTCGAATCGCCCGGCCACTGGATAGCCGATCCGGACCGCTCGCGATGGTGGGCGCTCTCACTCAACCTGCTCGTGATCGGCGTCATGACCATTATCAACAGGCGGTACAACCTGCTGCGCACCATGACGTGGCTGTTCGGCGGACTGTTCGCCGTCATGGAGGCCGCCTCGCCCGAGACTCTGCGACTCTTTACCGGCGGCCAGTTAGGGGCGCTGACGCTGATGTGGTGCCTGTGGCTGATGTTCTCGACCTACCACCGGCGGCGTCTCACCAAGCGCGTGTTCATGACATTCTGCCTGCTTTCGGCGGGGTCGATGGTGCAATACGGGTTTGTGGTGTTCACAGGTGTCATGCTGTCGGGGTGCGCCCAGATGCGCATCTTCACCCTCCGGACCGTGACAGCAGCCATACTCGGCATCATAACCCCCTGGTGGATAGCATTCGGCATGGGATTCGCATCATTCAGTCAGCTACATTTGCCCGAACTGTCGAACCCTTTTGCCGCAATGGATACCACCGGGCTGCTCCAGGTCTATCTGCCCGTGGGCGTGACACTGCTCGCAGGCATTGTCTGCGGCATGGCCAACCTGATCAAGATAATCAGCTTCAACGCGAGGATGCGTGCCTACCACGGGCTGCTGTCGGTGACATCGGTGGTGGCGGGAATAATGGCCGTGGTCGACTTCACCAACATCGAATTCTACATACCTCTGCTCAACGCCTGCGTGGCCCTGCAGGCCGCACATTTCTTCCGCATCAACCTGCAGCGGCGCGGCTACATAATGATTCTGCTGCTCATAGCGGCATATAGCGGCATATGGCTATGGAAACTTATGATTTGAAACGTATTGTAATCGAGAGCAAAGTGCCCTTTGTCAAAGGGGCATTCGAACGTCTGGGCGTGGAAACCCTCTATCTGCCGGCACGGGATATAACGGCCGATGCCGTGAAAGACGCCGACGCACTGATCACGCGCACACGCACGCGCTGCGACGCGTCGCTGCTCGCCGGGTCGCGCTGCCGCATGGTGGCCACGGCCACGATAGGCACCGACCACATCGACCTGCCCTGGTGCGCATCGCACGGAATAGAGGTGGCAAACGCACCGGGATGCAACGCACCGGCTGTGGCACAATATGTCACGGCGGCCATAATGAACATATTCTCTGCCGACCCGGAGGTGTTGGGTAAACTGACCGTGGGAATCGTCGGCGCGGGCCACGTAGGAAGCATCGTCGACGCATGGTGCCGCTCGTTGGGCATGCGCACACTGCTATGCGACCCGCCGAGGGCGGTCCGCGAAGGTGCCGACGGCTTTGCAGGGCTTGACCGCATCGCAGCCGAAGCCGACGTGATAACCGTGCACACGCCGCTGACACGCACACCCGACCCCTACCCCACCTACCATCTGGTTGACGAGACATTTCTGTGCTCGCTGCAGCGCAAGCCGCTGCTCATCAACAGTGCGAGAGGCCCTGTGACCGACACCCGGGCACTCGTACGCGCCTATGACAGCGGCCTGATCGGCGCTCTCGCCATCGACTGCTGGGAAGGGGAACCGCAAATCGACCGCGGACTTCTGCAACGCACGACGATAGCCACACCGCACATCGCCGGATATTCGGCCGAAGGTAAAATGAGGGCGTCGCAGGCGGCTGTCGACGCCGTTGCGCGCCGGTTCGGCCTTCCGCAAATAGAGCTGGAATGCGGGAGCGCCCCCGGATGGCCCGCGACGGTCACACCGGCCTCGGTCCTCAGCTCATACGACCCGATGGCCGACACCGCCGCCCTGAAATCGGAGCCCGGCGCTTTTGAGTCGCTTCGCGACAATTATGCACTTCGACACGAACCACGCCGCCCCTGAAATGGTTCAAATATCAAAACACAATCTTTTATTATGTTCAAGCAGATTACGACATCAATCAGGGCAATCGGAGTCACCGATACCGACCTGCAGTTGTTCGAGAACCAGTATCCTGTTCCCGACGGTGTCACTTATAACTCATATCTGGTCAGCGATAACGGCGTCACGGCCGTAATCGATGCCGTCGACAAACGCCGTGGGGCGGAATGGTTCGAGAAACTGGCAATCGCCGCCCCGTCGGGTGTCGACTATCTCGTGGTGCAGCATATGGAGCCCGACCACTCGGCCACGGTGGCCGATTTCATGGCCCGCTACCCTCAGGCAAAGATAGTAACCAGCCCGATAGCCCTGAAGATGCTCGGACAGTTTTTCCCGACGACCGATTTCAGCGGGCGCGTCATCGAGGCTGGCGAAGGGTCGACGCTCGAAGTGGGAGCGCACACGCTCACATTCCTGGCAGCCCCAATGGTACACTGGCCCGAGGTGATCGTGACCTACGACAAGTCCACGCGCACACTGTTTTCGGCCGACGCATTCGGCACATTCGGCACGTCGGACGACTATGCCTCCCTGTGGCCCGGCGAGGCAAGACGCTATTACACCAACATCGTGGGCAAATACGGCCCCCAGGTGCAGCGACTGCTTTCAAAAGCTTCCGGACTGGAGATCGACCGTCTGTGCCCGCTCCACGGGCCTGTGATCGAAGGGGACGACATAGCCCGTTCGGTGAAGCTCTACGACCTCTGGAGCCGCTACGAGCCTGAGGAACCGGAGGGAGTGCTTGTGGCCTATGCCTCGATTTACGGGAATACAGCCTCCGTGGCACGCGACCTTGCCGCCATGCTTGAAGGACGCGGAACCAACGTGGTGTGTGTCGACCTGTGCCGTCAGGATGTGTCGGAAGCCGTAAGCCAGGCGTTCCGCATGGGACGCATAGTGGCTGCTGCCCCTACTTACGACGCGGGACTTTTCCCGGCCATGCACGACTTCCTCTACCACCTGCGCATCAAAGCCCTTCGCGGACGCCGTTTCGGCCTTATCGAGAACGGCTCGTGGTCGCCCTCCGCAGCCCGGACCATGGAAGCCATGATAGGCGAACTGTCAGGCTGCACCGTCGTGTCACCGGCCGTCACCATAAAGTCAGCGCCCGATGCATCTACACCGGGCGCGCTTGAAAAGCTGGCTTCAGCCATCATCGGCTGAAACACCGTCATTTGATTTCGATTTTTCCAGTCGTGCCGCCCCGCCGCCATACATAAAGGCCCGGGAGCAGGCTTTCACCGTCGACTCTGACTCCCTGCATGTTGAAATATTCAACCGGGGTATTGTCAGAGTCTGCCGGCATCAGACCGATGCCGCTCTTGAGATGCATTGTCACCTTCTCTCCGTCACCGTAGGGCACCCCGTTGTCGCGGTTATAGAAGCAGAATGTAAACTCCGTGTCCTCGGTTATGTCAGACTTCTGGTATTCGAGGATAAATGTCGATGACCATTCCAGCGTTGTCTCCTCGCCCGGCGCAAGAGTGACTACCGGTCCTTCGGCCGCGTAACGTATTCCGGAATCGTCGGAAAGCGACGCACAGATGCTCTGGGTCAGCTCCCGGTCGGTAGGATTGGTTGCGGTTATGCTGAAGCTGACCGGCTTGCCCTTGCAGATTTCGCCCTCGTAATTTCCTTCAAGGTCAAACGACTGGAAGCCGACATTCCTCACTGACAGGACTCCGTCCTTTTTTTCGACATAGAAATAGGACGAATACCCTAACGTGGCCGGAACGGGAAACCATTCGCCCGTGTCGCCAGACATGTATGCCAGTTGCGCCTTATACAGTCCGTCAGGCTCATTCATCGGAAACTCAAACACTAACGAATTGCTTCCGTAACCCCAGCCGACAAGCAGCGGCGATTCGTCATAACCTATCTGCCAGCTCCTGAAACAGATCTTTCTGTCACCGCCGACAGGTGTCAGCATCATGCCGGCAAATGAATTGGCTATAGGCAAAGCACCGCAGTTGTAGAAAAAAGCCTCTTCGCCAAGCGACGCTATCACCCATGGCTGCTGTATGCTTCCCTCGACCCCTGAATTAGACAGGGCCATCGACGACAATGTACGCGGGACCGTTGTCTTCTGCACGCCCTGCACTATATCCTGGTCGAACTTGAACCCTGAAATACTGCCGCCGGTTCCCTGCAAGCCCGGATCAAGAACCGACAAGGCGAAATATCCGTCGCTCATGCCGTCCCAACCCCAGTTTATGTGGAAGAACCCGGCTCCGTCATATCCGTCGCACACAAACTGGTGGCCACCCGTCAGCGTGCGTCCGGAGTAGAGCACCGGACGGCCTTCCTCAAGCTCTGTGTATATGACACGCTCCCATTCGGGGATAGTGTAGCGGTTGCGCTGAAGCACCGTCATGGATGAGTTATATCCGAAATGCGAAGCCAGACCGCTGATCAGATCATTCGTGGTCGAACCTGACTCAACATTGGAGTAATTCATGTGTATGGCATAGCCGCACGCCCTCATCAGCTCGGCGACTGCCGAACGCTCCTCCGGGGTGCTCGACTGAGTGTATGTGTCGGTCATATTCTCCCAGTCGAATGCTATCTCTCCCAAATCGATGGAGTCGACAGGAACATCCCTGACCCTGGCGGCATCCCATCCGGTGCCACGCTCGGGATACTGCCAGTAGTTCATGACCTGGGCCAGGGCCGTGGCGACGCACCCCGTCACCGATCTCTTAACGCCATCCAGCGGACAAGTGTTATTGTATGGCGCTGTCTGACCCCATTTAGTCTTAATCATGGGCTCTATAGGGTCACCGACAGAACGGGAAGCCGATGTGTAGCGGAGGCCGTTCTCACGCGCATATTCAATCTGACGCGCATATTCGTCGAGCCAGTAGCGCATCTGCGGCGACATATTGTCGGCATCAAAACGCCCGCTGTCGGCATATCCGAGCACCGGGGCTGCCACATCGTCGGCACTGAGCACGAGGTAGCCTTCATCTCCCGAATACCCGAAAACATATACCGCCGGCACACCGGTGCCGGCTATATCGGTTACGGACAGAAGAGTGGCAGAACTTTTTTCTTTCGAAGCGGCCTTACGCACCATAGGCATAGCCCTCTGCAAAGCCTCTTCAGGGGTAAGGGACGCAGCACATGCAGCCACCGGAAGGACCGATGCCAGCATATATGAGAATATCTTCTTCATCTGAGAGTTTCGGTTATTGCAATAAATGTCACAAAGTTAATAAAAAATTCCACAAGGTCAGCGGGTGGCACGCCTGAAAAACCAAGCGAAAAGTATAGCGGCCAGAAATAGCGACACCGAGAAACTCAATATTATGCCGTAGGCACCCAACCCGCAGGGAAAGCCGAGAATATAGGTGGCGGGGACACCCACCACCACGTAACACACAAACGCTATCCACATCATCGGCATCACATTGGCGGTGCCTCGCAGGGCGTTGGCAAACGTTATCTGGGTGGCGTCGCCATACTGATACAGCACCAGTGGCACGATAAGGGCCATGGCCGCCGTTATCACGGCCGGGTCATGCGTGAACTGGCGTATGACCTGCGGCCCGGCAAAAATGAAGAGTGCCGAGGAGCATGTGGCCAGAACCATTATTACCAGATAGCCGCACCATGCCACATGACGCATCAGCGGCTTGTCGGAGTTGCCGGCGGCATTGCTGACAAGCACCGACACGGCGGCGGCCACGCTGTAATAGATACAGAATCCGAGCGTGCCCGTTATCACCACTATCTGGAATGCCGCAAGCGGTATGGCACCGAGCCACCCGGTCATCACGGCTGCCGCAGTGAACGAGCCCGACTCGAATGTCATCTGCATTGACACAGGCCACGACGTGCGGTTGATCTGGCCGATGTAAAGGCCGCGCAGTCGTCCCCTGACAAAGCCTTCGCGGTATTCGCGGTAGATCCGGGCAAAAAAGAATGCCCCCGCAAGCATCAGCGGGCAGAGCAGACGTGACACAAGGGTCGAAATCCCCGCCCCGACAAGTCCTAACTCAGGACATCCCCAGTTGCCGTATATCAGCAGCCAGTTGCCCAATATGTTCACCAGATTGGCAAACAGCGTTATCCACATGGGGAGAGCCGTGCGGTTGATGGCATAGCTCCACTGTGCGAATGCATTGAAAACACCTATCGGCACAATGCCGGCAAGGTAAATCAGAAAATAGGGCCGTATCAGCGGAAGAAGCTCCTCGGGCTGGTCGAGCCGTTCGAGGTTGAAGTAGATACACGCCATCACGCCGGTGACAAGCAGAGAGAACAGAGTGTTGACAAACACGCCGTTGAGCAGCATCTCGCCTATCGAACGCCGGCGTCCCTGGCCGAACAGGGCGCCGATGAGCGGGGTAAGCCCATAGGCAAACCCCACGCATGCAAACACAGCGACATTAAACAGATTGTTGACAAACGAAGCCGAAGCCAATGCCTCGGTGGAATAAAGCCCCACCATCTTGGTATCGGCAAACCCCACAACAATCATTCCCAACTGGCCCACCAGTATAGGCAGGCCGAGCCGGATGATGCGCATATAGGCCCCGCGCCCGCGCAGGGCGTCGAGTGACGACTTGTCCACGCCCATAGACTCAATAACGCTCGTCGGCGTTGGGGAAGTCTACGGCCTTCACATCGGTGACGTAATGGTTGATCGCGTCGGTAATCTCGCGTCCGAAGTTGCCGTAGAGGCGCAGGAATTTGGGTTTGAACCCTTCGTTCATTCCGAGCATGTCCTGAAGCACGATGATCTGCCCGTCGGTTTCCGATCCCGCGCCGATACCGATTGTGGGGACTGAAAGCTCAGCCGTCACTGATGCCGCAAGGGCCGCAGGGATTTTCTCAAAAACTATGGCACAGCAGCCCAACTCCTGAAGCAGCCGGCAGTCATCGGCAAATTTACGTGCCTCTTTCTCATCCTTGGCACGCACGCCGTAGCCGCCGAACACGTTGACCGACTGGGGTGTGAGCCCCAAATGTCCGACCACGGGGATACCGGCGGCGATAATCAGGCGTATATGCTCGGCTATCTCCGCACCGCCCTCCAGCTTCACGGCCTCAGCCCCGGTCTCCTTCATTATGCGCACGGCCGAACGGACTGCCTCCTCGGGGCTTGTCTGATAGGAGCCGAAAGGCATGTCGACAACCACCATCGACCGGGTCACGCCGCGTACTACGCCTTTGGCATATGTGATCATTTCGTCGAGCGTGATGGGAATGGTGGTCTGATATCCGGCCATGACGTTGGCGGCCGAGTCGCCCACAAGTATGAGGTCGATGCCGGCATTGTCGACAAGACGCGCCATCGTGTAGTCATAGGCAGTTATACATGCTATTTTCTCACCCTTCTGCTTCATTTCGAGCAGACGGCGGGTGGTAACTTTCGGTTTGTTTTCGATATAGGTTGACATAATCAATAACTTTATCAAATGAGGCTGCAAAGTTAATGAAAATAATTGAAACTAATGATTTGACACATTCAAGGCCTCATGTGTCGTTTTTTTTTGTTAACTTTGCAAGTTTCAATTTTATATTTATGAACAATAAACCGTCATTAATAGGCCGTCATTACCTTCTGCCCTTCATTCTGATCACCTCGCTGTTTTTCATGTGGGGGTTTGCCCGGGCCATACTCGACGTGCTCAACAAGCACTTTCAGGAATCTCTCGACATATCCATCGTGCACAGCACCATGATCCAGGCAACGACTTATGTGGCCTACGCGCTGATGGCGCTGCCGGCCGGCATTTTCATCACGCGGTTCGGATACAGGCGCGGTGTGGTGCTCGGACTGCTGCTGTTCGGGCTGGGGGCGCTGGCGTTTATCCCCGGCGACATGTCGGGCTCGTTCGGCGTGTATCTGACGGCTCTGTTTGTGATAGGTTGCGGACTTGCCACCCTTGAGACGGCGGCCAACCCTTATGCCGCCGAGCTCGGTAGCCCGGCCACGGCCGCGAGCCGACTCAATCTGGCCCAGTCGTTCAACGGGTTAGGATGCATACTCGGTCCGGTGCTCGTCGGAGGGTTTCTGTTCTCGGGCGACGGCGGTGGCTCTGTGGCGCTCCCCTACTCGATAATGGGCGTTGTGGTGCTGACCGTGGCGTTGGTTTTCACGCGTGTCAGCCTGCCCGAAATACGAAGCACACAGTGCGACAGCCCGGAAAGAGACTGCGGCACGGGGGCTTCGATACGCCGTCTGTGGTCGTCGCGACGGTTCAGAATCGGCGTGCTTGCCCTCTTCTGCTACGAAATAGCCGAAATAGCCATCAACAGCCTGTTTATCAACTATGCCACCGACAGCGGGTGGATGGACAAGGTCACAGCCACATGGGTGCTTTCGTTCGGCGCACTCGGTCTGTTTATGGTTGCCCGTGTGGCGGGCAGCTCGATAATGAAGCGCGTCAGGGCCGAAAAGGTACTTGTGGCATGCGCGGTTATGACGGTGATCGGCGCATCGCTCGTGGCCCTCGACTTAGGGGTGCTGTCGCGTGCCGGCCTGTTTATGTGCTATGCCTTCGAGGCTATAATGTTTCCTACTATTTTTGCAATCACTATCAGCGAATGCGGGTCTGACACCAAAATCGCTTCCTCGTTCCTGATGATGACGCCTCTGGGCGGAGCTGTCGGCACATTCCTGATGGGTTGGACAGCCGGAGTCACTTCCATATCCACAGCATTCGTGGTGCCCGCCTTAGCCTACTGCGCCGTGCTCATTTACGGAGGTATGGCATTGTCGGGGGCGTTCTCCAAGACTCAATCAAAATAAATATGACTACAAACAACTGCGACACCACCGCCGATATCTGCTGCATCGGACATATAACGCTCGACAAAATCATAACCCCGAAGCTTGAAAAATATATGCCCGGCGGCACGGCTTTCTATTTCGCCAATGCCCTGGCCGGGCTTGAGCATGACGGCTTCAAACTCATCACCTCGGTGGGTGAGAGCGAACTCGGGGCGGTCGAGGAGATACGTGCAATGGACATAAACGTTGACGTGATTCCATCGCGCAAGTCGGTGTTTTTCGAGAATAAGTATGGCGAGAACCAGAACGACCGCACTCAGCGCGTGCTCGCCAAGGCCGATCCATTCACCGTTGATAACCTTCGCGATGTCAAAGCACGGGTGTTTCACTTGGGGACGCTTCTTGCCGACGATTTCTCGCTCGATGCCATAAAGCTGCTTTCGACAAAGGGCCGTGTGTCGGTCGACGTGCAGGGCTATCTGCGCGAGGTTCGCGGCGAAAAGGTTTACGCAGTCGACTGGAACGACAAGCTCGAAGCCCTCAAATATATCGACATTCTGAAGGCCAATGAGAAGGAGATGGAAACCATCACCGGCACAGCTGACCCTCATGAGGCCGCGCTGAAGCTTGCCGGATGGGGCTGCGGAGAGGTCCTTCTGACCTTGGGCGACCGTGGTTCGCTGATATATGCCGGCGGAGAGTTCTATGAGATTCCGGCCTTCCCGCTCGACGAAGTGGTCGACGCAACCGGCTGCGGCGACACTTACATGGCCGGCTACCTCTACAGTCGCAGCCGGGGCGCCTCCTACTACGACGCCGGATGCTATGCCGCCGCCATGTGTACGCTGAAGCTCCGCCACTCCGGCCCGTTCAACGGCACCGCCGCCGACATCGCCGCCGTCCTCGCCCGGTAACCCCGGTAACCACACCCGATTGGAACAACTTTTTCCAACTCCAAAGTGTTGATTTTTCAAATGATAACTGCTTATGAAACTGATCGAACTTAATTTACAACGGATTTTCGACCTGTGTCGCAAGCACAAGGTAAAGACATTGGCTGTTTTTGGATCAATTCTTACAGATAGATTCAACGACAAGAGCGACGTGGATTTATTGGTTGATTTTGAGCCTGTCGACCATGATCAATTTGACTACGTAAGCAATTATTTCGGTTTGCGGGACGCTTTGGAACACCTTTTCAATCGCAAAGTCGACTTAATCGAAGAAAAAGGATTGAGGAACAAGTATTTTATTGCGAATGTCAATCGTACAAAACAACTGATTTATTGACACACGCAATAGAATAACACGCCTACGATAATGTTCAACCGGAGTTTTTGTGGAGCTTGGTAAAACGGCATATTCCGGAACTCAAAAAAGATATTGAACGAATAATAGCAGAATACGAGTACACGCATTTCGACATGTAGGGATGTTCCACGGAACATCCGAGCAACGACAGGGGCAAACACAATATTAAACATCTAAAAATTACCTCGTTAGCTTCGGTTGCGGCATGCCGCAACCCTACAATTATATTATAAATATAATATTGGTGTTTGATTGATGATCAGAAGACCATCATTGGATAATATTCCCGAGTATAACCTGGATTTAAAACAAAAAATGTGGATTTTACCGATTATAATCGGTAAAATCCACATTTTTTGTTTGTAGCAAGCATTCCAATATGTAGATGTTCCCAATATTGGTGTTTGATATACAACCACTTTAATAAAACCCCAACCGGGACATGAAAGCACATCATCTTTCATGCCCCGGTTGGGGTTTTATGTATGGAGGGAATTTACTTCTTTTCGGAAGAGATGGCGGCTGACTCGATGTCGTTGAAGGTCATTACCTGACCTGAGCCGCTGTAGAGTTTGACCGGTTCCTCCAGCTCAAGGGCTATTACGGTCATGTCGGGGTCACAAACGTCGGCCGGTACATCGATGTAGTAGCATCCGGCAGCAACGCCCCACGAAACATCGTTGTAGAGTTTCCAGGTGAGTTCACGGTCAGTACCGACCACACGCGCCTTCTTGATATAACTCTTAAGGCCCTTCAGTTCGATTGCCTCGTTGGGTGTATATGGAACGAAGAGATAGAGTATGTCACCGGTCTTGTTGAGAGCGGTATAAGCCTGCACATGACCGGCAGGGATGCCGGCATGAGTGTCGTATATGGCCTCGGCATGCTTGCTTGTCCAGCGGCCAAGATCTTTGAGTATCTGTACCTGCTCCTCGGGAATAGTGCCATCGGCACGCGGACCAATGTCGAGCAACAGATTGCCACCCATGCCGATGCAGTCGGCAAGCATCTTTATGACAGTCTTAGACGACTTGAAATTTTTGTCGGCCAGACGGAAACCCCATGAGTCATTTGAAGTCATGCAGGTCTCCCACCACTTGGAATCGGGACGGGTGACAGGCACGCCAAGCTCAGGAGTCTCGTAATCGCCATGACCCTGTATGCGCGAATTGACAATCACGTCGGGGTTATAGCTATGGAGCTTAGCCACAATCTGGTCAGCCTTCCATTCCTCGGCCGAATGCTCCCAGTCGCCGTCAAACCACCAGAGGTCGGGATTCCACTGCGTGGCGAGCTCCTTCATCTGAGCGTCATTGAAGTCGAGGAAGTGCTGCCATTTTTTCGGCTCTGCCTTAAGGTCATATTTCGGAGCCTTGTCGCGGTAAGTCTCGGGATAGTCCTGACGAGGCCAGTCGATAAGCGAATAATAAAATCCGAGTTTCAGGCCCTGATCACGCACAGCCTTGGCAAACGGAGCTATCACATCACGCTTGGCGGGCGACGACTTTACGGCACTCACATCGCCGGCCTTGGTGTCCCAAAGGGCAAATCCGTCGTGGTGTTTGGTTGTTATTACCGTGTATTTTGCGCCACTCTCCTTGATGAGTTTGGCCCAATATTCAGGATCGTAGTTGGCAGCCGTGAACTCATCGGCCTGCTTCATATAGTCCTTCAACGAGATATGGCTGTTGTGAAACGCCCAGCTCTCGGAAGTGCGTCCGGTGGAGTAGGGACCCCAATGGATAAATATGCCAAGCTTGGCATTGCCGAACCATTCCATGCGTTTAGCCTGCTGTTCGGGAGTCTCGCCTGCCACGCTCGAAGCGCCGGCATAACCTATGGCTGCCGTTGCAAAAAGTGCTGAGACGATAAAAGCTTTAAGGTTCATCTACTGATTTGGTTTTAGGGATATAAATGATTGTATTTTCTATTTGCAAATTTAGGGAAAAACTCCGGAATAAATTCATAACATAATAAAAATAAGACCGCCAGCTACATAAATATCCTTAAAGCTGAATATTACTTGCCGAGCGCGGCCAGATTGCGCAGCAACCCGGCAAGTTTGGTGCGCTTGACAGCAGAGTGACTGAACAACTTGCTGAAGCCTTCAGGAGTCATCCCTGCCACATCGTCGGCTGTCAGTTGCAACAAACCGGGCCGAGGATCGAAATCAGGCAGAAGAGCCGGCATCGGCCGGCAGTTGTGCGGGCACACTTCCTGACAACGGTCGCAGCCGTAAAGGGCGTTGCCGAGACGTGTGCCTTCAGGAAACGCGCCCCTATATTCGATGGTAAGATACGACAGACATCGGCGGGCATCGAACGAACCGTCAGGCCCGATTGCCCCGCCGGGACACTCCGCCACACAGCGCCCACAACCGTCGCACGTACACGTGCAAGGCTTGTCGGGCTCTATTTCAACAGAAGTGATGATCGTGCCTATAAAACAATACGAACCCACACCCGGCACAATCAGCTGGCTGTTGCGTCCCACAAATCCGATCCCTGCCTGCACGGCCCAATAACGCTCGCGCAACGGGGCTGTGTCGACACATACGCGCCACTCCCCTCCATACAAATCGCGCAACTCGCCGACAGCCTCCGAAAGACGCTCACGCACCACTTCATGATAGTCGCGTCCCAGGGCATACCGGGCGATATGCGGCAATTCGGGAGAGCGGCCTTCATGCGGATAATAAGGAAACGCGCACACGACAAGCGACCGCGCAACACCGTCGTCGAGCAAAAGACGTGGATCATCGCGCACAGCGCAATTGCGGGCAAGATATTCCATAGAGCCGTGACATCCGGCGGCAATCCAACGGCTGTAACGGGCCGAAGCCTCCGCATCGACAGGACGTGCGGCGGCAATGCCGAAAGCGGCGATTCCGCGCTTCGGCGTGAGCACACGCGCCAAATCATCCTTACATAGGGAGCGGTAGCAACTCATATCCTTGCGATTGCAGCCATTCGATGGCCCGGGGCAGAGCGTAACGCATGCGGTCGGCAGCCTTGAGCGAGTCGTGAAACACAATCAGCGAACCGTTGCGGGCAAACTTCTTCACAGACTCAAACACGCGCTCGCCCGTGAGAGCGGGATTATAGTCGCGTGTGACCACATCATACATCACCACATTATAGTGGGCTTTGATGGTTCGTGCCTGCGACCACCGCATCAGCCCGTGGGGAGGTCTGAACAACGGACTGTCGATAAGGTTATCGGCCTCGGTGATGTCGCGCCAATAGGAGTGCGACGTGATCTTCATGCCCTGAACGTGGTGCATGGTGTGGTTGCCGTAGCTGTGGCCACGTCGCTGAACCTCCCTGAACAAATCGGGATTACGCCTGACATTGTCACCCACCATGAAAAAAGTGGCTTTCACCCCGTAACGGTCAAGAGTGTCGAGCACCCACGGGGTGACCTCAGGCACAGGACCGTCATCGAATGTGAGATAGGCCACTTTGCGCTTATTTTTTTTAAGCCGCCATATCGCCTCCGGAAACAGGAGGCGATACAGCAGCGGAGGTTGTTCGACAAGTCGCGACAGCATCTATTCAGTTTTGCCCTTCCTGACCGAAAATCAGCTGCTGGAGCGCATAAGGATTGACTCCTAAAGCAGATACATGCTTCTCCACAGCCTCATAGTCGCCGGTCATTGTCGCCATAGTGCGGACAAGGTCGGGGAAATAATAATAATAGATATATTTGTCGGTATTCTGCAGCGACGCAAACTGACTCTGCGACAGGCTGGAATAGTAGACAAAGTTACGCGCATATTTGTCGAGTTCGGACTGCAGCAGGCTGACAGCATGGTCGAGGTCCTCCTTGCTGTCGGTCTGAATGGCCAGCTCGCGGTAGAGGTCGACAATCTCAAGACCCATGTGTGCCGAAAGCGGCGACACTTTCTCGGGCAGCTTCTCTTCCATCATCGCCAGCACGTTGCGGGCCTTTGCAAAGCGGTCGGCAACAAACTCGCGGGTACGCGCCGTGTCGATATCTACAGCCACCGAGGCACTGTCGATAAGCCTTGCGGCGTCCTTACCCTCTTGGATAAGAGCGGCAGCGAGATCGATCATGGCTGTACGGTTGGTGTTGACCATACGGCGCACGGTCTCGTCGAGGTAAAGCTTCTCGGCTCCGGGCTGATCGAGACCACCCCACTTGAACTTAGAGGTGACATTGTCGTACATACGGTCGGTCCTGACTCCGGTCGTGCCTGCCGGGTTCTTAATAGCGCCTATTTCATAGGCAAGGCCGGTGCTACGCATATAGGGCGAAAGACCGAGATAGTAGCTCTCGGGCACCGTCATGGCGAAATACAACGGACGGTCCCAGCCGTTCTCAGCCGAATTGGCCAGCATGTCAAGCGCGAGAACAGTGTTCAGCGCAAGACCGTTCGACCCACTGAAATCCATCCGGAGCTGCGGCTCGACGGCAGCAGCCTCTTCGGGGGAAATGCGTCCGGCCTTAACCATGGCCTCGGCATCGACAGGGAGATACATACGCGGATAGCGCACAGTGCGTATATCGCTGCCTTTCTGCGAGTAAAGGTCGGCAAGAGCATGGCGTACATCGACCACCGACGAGTCTTTCGGGTCGACATAGCTGTATTGCATGCGGTCGTAGGCATAGTCGGCAGGTTGCGCGGTCATGCGTATAGGCTTGGCATCATATGACGGCTGACGGATCTGGTTGGCGTACCAGTCGGTGGTGAGGTAGCTGAGGTTTACAACCTTCACGTCGGTGCGCACTCCCTCCACTTCCTGTGCGTACCACAAGGGGAAGGTGTCGTTGTCGCCATTGGTGAATATAATGGCGTCATCATCGAGACTGTTGAGATAATTCTCACCAAAGTCGCGGGTGGTGTAACGGCCTGAACGGTCGTGGTCGTCCCAGGTCTGCGACACGACCTGCAGAGGCACAATCACGCCTACAGCCACAGCCACACATGTCAGGGCAAGGCTGCGCCCCGAAGACGCTTCGGAATGATCGCCTTTCCTGACAGCCTCTTTGCTCGTGCGGTCAAACAGACGGTGGAGCAGATATGACAGCCCGGCCACTCCCATACCGACCCATATGGCATAGGCATAGAACGAACCGGCAAAAGCATAGTCGCGTTCACGCGGCTGCTGAGGAGTTTGGTTGAGGTAGATGACGATTGCTATACCGGTCATGAAGAAGAGAAAGAACACCACCCAGAACTGTTCGATGCCGCGCTTGCTTACAAACGCCTGCCACAGCAACCCGATTATACCCATTATCAGCGGGAGCATGAAGAACACGTTATGGCCCTTGTTTCCCTCGCCCTCGTCATAAGGGAGGAGCGACTGGTCGCCAAGTCGGGGATTGTCGATGAACGGTATGCCTGAAATCCAGTTTCCGTGGTTAATCTCGCCATTGCCCTGTATGTCGTTCTGACGGCCTGCAAAGTTCCACATAAAGTATCGCCAGTACATATAATTAAGCTGGTAGGAGAGGAAGAACTGCAGGCTTTCGCCAAGAGTGGGCTTGACAGCATACTGGTCGCCGCCGGGGATAGGATTGCCCTGGGAGTCGTAGACCTGCGCATACTT
Organism: uncultured Bacteroides sp.; assembly: GCA_964489495.1. Classification (GTDB taxonomy): domain Bacteria; phylum Bacteroidota; class Bacteroidia; order Bacteroidales; family Muribaculaceae; genus Paramuribaculum. The sequence goes on along the minus strand of CAZAZA010000003.1, from coordinate 39,625 downwards.
CACCTGATTGCCGCGCATGCCCACCCAGTCGGTATAGGCCTGGATGTGATTCGGATCGCTCGAATAGATACGCGGGAACAGCATGTCAAGCTCGGGGGCCATCTGGTATTCGCGCTTGTAACCGGTCATGACATATGAATCGCGGTCGTCGGGCGACGCCTTGACAGCCTTGGAATACTGGCGGTCACCATCCTTGTAGCGAGCCCTGTAGCTGCCTTTGCCGTCGGGAGCATAGGTGACTGCCGAATAAGGCGTAACGCCGTAGAACAGCGGACGTTCGCCATACTGCTCGCGGTTGAGGTAGCTGCTGAGTGCAAACACATTGTCGGGCGAGTTCTGATTCATCGGAGTTTCGGCCGACGAGCGTATGATGAGCAGCGCATATGACGAATATCCTATGAATATCACGAGAAGGCTAAGCGTGGAGATAGCCATGACACGGGTGCTGACTTTAGGCAGCTTGGCCATGACGGCGAATACGGCGGCAGCCACAAACAGGGCGAGCCACTCGTTATGAACCATAAGCGGGATGCCGGATATGACTATACAACCGGCAAAAAGGAGTCGTTCGGCCAGCGGATGACGCTGCACATAGAGCTGCCTTATGGTGATGATGAACAAGGCAAGCACTATGACGGCATAAATCAACGCACCGCTATTGAACGGCATATGCATTACGTTCGTACACAACAGTTCGAAATACTGTGCCATCTTGATAAACCCGGGCACAAGTCCGTAGAGAACGACGGCCACGAGCACAAACGACAGGAGGAGCGCAAGGAGCGACCCTTTGACGTTGACATTGCGCCACTTACGGTAGTAGAACACAAGCACTATCGCCGGGATACAGAGCAGGTTGAGCAGATGGACGGCGATAGAGATACCTATGACATAGGCGATCAGCACCAGATAGCGGTCGCTGTGCGGCTGGTCGGCACGGTTTTCCCATTTGAGGATAAGCCAGAACACCAGGGCGGTGCAGAACGACGAGAACGCATAAACCTCGCCTTCGACAGCCGAGAACCAGAATGTATCGCTCCAGGCATACATCAACGCACCGCAGATTCCCGAGCCGAAAATAACGAGCATACGGCCCACCGGCACCTCGGTTGCGTCATCCTTGACGATCAGGCGCCGGACCAGATGGGTTATGGTCCAGAAAAGCAAGAGAATGGTGGCAGCCGAAAGGAGTCCTGACATACAGTTGACAGCCCATGCCACCTTACTTACGTCCCCCCCGACAAAATTGACAAAAAATCTTGCCGTGAGCATAAATATCGGGTTTCCCGGCGGGTGGCCGATTTCAAGTTTGTATCCCTGAGTGATGAATTCCGGGCAGTCCCAGAAACTTGCGGTAGGTTCGAGAGTAAGCATGTAAGTGACCGCAGCCACTACAAAGCAAAACCATCCGAGAATGTCGTTAAAAAGGTTGTAACGTTTCATATGCGCGTAATGATTGCGCAAAATTACATCTTTTAAAGCAAACGACAGACACTTTTACGGGCTTTTTCACAAATGTTATGTTTTGGCAGTGAACCCTATTGCATAATCATGACTATTTGCCTAACTTTGTAACAACAATGTGGACCATCTGATCACCAATAGCGACTGAAATGAAACGAAACATAAAGATATACTGCGCCAACACCCACGACTACATCGAAATAGAGGGGGGCACAACACTTGCCGACATACTCAGGCGCATCGGCCCGCGCATACCGTTCATGCCTATCTGCGCGAGGGTCAACAACAAGAACGAGGGGCTGCAATATCCGGTTTTCTCGCCCAAGACCATAGAATTTCTGCCCCCTACCTGTCCAAGCGGCGAGCGCGTGTATATCAGGTCGCTGTGCATGATACTCTACAAGGCCGTACGACAGATCCTGCCCGGCGTGTCGCTGCGCATCGAACACTCCATCTCGCACGGCTATTACTGCACCCTGTCGGGGGGCAAGCCTGACGCCGGCACCGTGCGCCGGCTGCGCGAATGCATGCGCGGAATCATCGACTCCGACCTCACTTTCGAGCGCGAGGAAAGGCGCACCGAGGATGTGATAAAACTCTTCGAGCACCAGCAGCTCGATGACAAAGTGCGGCTGCTCAAATCGACCCACGAGCTTTATACGGTATATTACCGTCTGGAGGGGGTCTGCGACAGCTATTACAGCGCCCTGGCCCTGTCGACCGGATGTGTCGACGTGTTTGACCTAGTGCCCTATGAGCAGGGGTTGCTGCTTCTCGGCACCGACCCTCATGACCGGCGCAAGCCACGGAAGCCGATGGCTCAGCCCAAGATGTTCGAAGCTTTCACCGAACACCTCAACTTCAACCGCATAATCGGCGTGAGCGACGTGGGGCAGCTGAACGAGAAGGTTGCCCAGGGAAAATCGGCCATGATAATCAATGTGGCCGAGGCTCTTCAGAACAAATGTTTCGCAGACATTGCCGACCGGATAACGGCACGATACCGCGACGGGGGCGCACGCATAGTGCTGGTGGCCGGCCCGTCGTCGTCGGGCAAAACCACTTTCACCAAACGCCTGGCCATACAGATGATGACCAACCTGCTGCGCCCGCAGATGATCTCGCTCGACGACTATTTCGTGAACCGGGATCAAACCCCGCGTGACGAATCGGGAGAATATGACTTCGAGTCGCTTTACGCACTCGACCTTGAGGCCTTCAACCGCGACCTCAACGCCTTGCTGCGCGGCGAGGAAGTGGAGCTTCCATATTACAACTTCGAGAAAGGGCAACGCGAATACCGTGGCAACCGCATAAAGCTCGGACCCGGCACGATACTGCTTATCGAGGGCATCCACGGCCTCAACCCCGAACTGACGGCCGGCATCGACCCGAGCATGACATACACGGTCTATGTGTCGGCCCTGACCACTATCTCGATCGACGACCACAACTGGATACCGACAACCGACAACCGGATGCTTCGCCGAATAATACGCGACTACAAATACCGTGGAGTGAGCGCGGTCGAGACCATACGCCGATGGCCGAGCGTGCGGCGTGGCGAGGAACGCTGGATATTCCCCTATCAGGAAAACGCCGACTCGATGTTCAATTCGTCGCTGCTCTTCGAGCTTGGCGTGATGAAAGAACGGGGTGAATCGATATTGCGGCAAGTGCCACGCGACACGCCCGAATATGCCGAGGCATACCGTCTGCGACTGTTCCTGAGCTACTTCTCCCCTATCAGCGAAGAATACATACCGTCGACCTCACTGCTGCGCGAATTTCTCGGAGGAAGCTCGTTCCATTATTGAGATTGCTATCACCAAAACCATGAAATCTGACATGAGAAAGTTATTCGCCCTGGCCATCGCGGCGGCATGCTGCTGCGGATCACTCGGGGCATCAGCACAGACTGTGGTCGACATGGCCGCAGAATACGGCATCAAACCTGACCGTGGGAAAAATGTTTCCGACCGTGTGGCCCGGGCTCTCGCCGACATAAAATCACGCCATGCGGGACATGCCGTCACATTGAAATTCGCCCCGGGACGATATGACTTCTATCCCAAAGGAAGCATAAGCCGCACTTACTATATTTCGAACCACGATCAGGAAAACCCTAAAAACGTGGGAATTGCGATTGAGAACTGGGACAGCGTGACGATTGCCGGCGAAGGTGCGGAATTCATGTTTCACGGACGCATGCTTCCGGTAGCGGTGACAGGATCGCGGGGATGCACACTCTCGGGATTCAGCATCGACTTCGCCACTCCGCATATCACCCAAGTGGAGATAGTCGACAACAATGCCGACGGAATCACCTTCAGGACAGCTCCCTGGGTCAAAGCGGAGGTTAACGGAAAAGGAGCTTTTGTGTCGAAAGGCGAAGGATGGCAGATGACTCCGATGAACGGGATAGCGTTTGAACACGACACCCGTCGCCTTGTCTATCGGACAAGCGACCTATGGTGCCCGGTCGACAGTGTCATAGCCAGAGGTAAATCTGCATTTTTCGCTCCCAAATGGCATGACGACAGGCTGAAACCGGGAACAGTAGTGGCATTACGCACATGGGGCAGACCCGCTCCCGGCGTGTTTCTCGACGAATGCGTCTCCACCACTCTGCGCGATGTGACCGTACATTATGCCGAAGGAATGGGTCTGCTCGCCCAATTATGCGACAGCGTGAATCTCGAAGGGTTCAAGGTGGCACTCCGAGGGACTGACGACCCGAGATATTTCACCACCCAGGCCGACGCCACCCACTTCTCGGGATGCCGTGGACTGATACGCTCGACAGGCGGACTGTACGAGGGAATGATGGATGATGCCATAAACGTACACGGCACATACCTGAAACTGACAGCCAGACAATCAGAACGCACCGTCCGCGCCCGATATATGCACGGTCAGAGCTATGGATTCAAATGGGGCGAACCGGGCGACTCCGTACAGATAATATCCTCAGAGACAATGGAAACAATCGACGGCGTGTATGTGATAGAATCAATCATTCCGTCCGACACTCCTACAACGGCCGGATGCAAAGAATTTGAAATCACCTTCACTGCTCCGCTACCCGCCGGCATCACTGAAACCGGGGCTTACGGATTTGAAAACCTGACCTGGAGTCCGGAAGTCTACTTTGCCGACAACGTCATACGCAACAACAGGGCTCGCGGGTCGCTGTTCAGCACGCCGCGACGCACCGTGGTGGAGCGCAATCTCTTCGACCACACATCGGGCACAGCCGTGCTGCTGTGCGGCGACTGCATGGGATGGTTTGAGACCGGGGCGTGCCGCGACGTGACAATACGCCACAACCGCTTCGTCAACTCACTGACCAACATGTTCCAGTTTACGGAAGCCGTCATATCGATCTATCCCGAGATACACAATCTCGCCGCCCAACAGAAATATTTTCATTCGGGCATAGTGATCGAAGACAACGAATTCGTGACATTCGACGCACCCCTCCTGTTTGCCAAATCGGTTGACGGACTGCGCTTTTCGGGAAACAAAATAGTTTTTAACCACGACTATCCGGCATTCCATTCCAACACATTCAACTTCCGTCTGCTGCGCACGCGCAATGTCGACATACTCGACAATGACTTCGGACAAATCTCTCCGTCGGTGAGGATCGAGTAATATGCAGCCCCGATTGATTTGCAATTGCAAATTAGAACGGTAACTTACTGATTACAGGATTATTGGTTGGGCGAGTGCATTTTTTTGGCGAACCTGTTCAAAAAAGTGCTGTTTGGATATGTAAATTTTCAGCAAAAATGACTAATTTTATCCCCTCAAATCAGAGGCATATGCCCCTGACCGCAACTACCAATGAATCAGGAAGTTTATCACATACCGGCCTTGCTGCCCGAGACACTCGGGCTTCTTGACGTGAAGCCCGACGGCATATATGTCGACGCCACTTTGGGCGGCGGAGGCCATTCACGCGCCATAGCCGACCGTCTCGGTGACGGCGGAATGCTTTTTGCGTTCGATCAGGACAGCGATGCCATAAAGCGCTTCGAACCGCACCCACACATCACGCCCATACACGCCAATTTCCGGTATATGAGCGACTTCCTTCGTTTTTACGACATCGAGGGCAAAGTCGACGGCATACTTGCAGACCTCGGGGTATCGTTCCACCACTTCGACGACGGCGACCGAGGCTTCTCGTTCCGCTCGCCCGAAGGAGCTCTCGACATGCGCATGAACCGTGGAATGACTCTAACAGCCGCCGACCTGCTGAACACGGCCGACCTCACCAAGCTGACCGAAATATTCAGGCTGTATGGTGAACTGAAAGCCGCCCCGCGAATCGCCGCAGCAATAGTGAAAGCCCGCGACACACACCGGTTCGCCACCATCGCCGACCTCACTGCAGCCGTAGGCCCGTTGCTGAGCCGTGGACGCGAGAAAAAAGAACTCGCCCCTCTGTTTCAGGCTCTGCGCATCGAGGTCAACGACGAAATGGGAGCGCTCAGCGACTTCCTCGGACAGTGCGCCGGCGCGTTGCGGACAGGAGGACGCCTGGCTGTGATCACCTACCAGTCGCTCGAAGACCGTATGGTGAAAAACCTCATGCGCTCGGGCAACATCCACGGCACTATCGAAAAAGACCTTTACGGGCGCAGCGACTCACCGTGGTGTACGCTGACAGGAAAACCGGTCACCCCCTCGGCAAGCGAAGTAGAGCGCAACCCGCGAAGCCGCAGCGCCAAGCTCAGGGCTGCCGAAAAAATTTAAGAACACTCCTCATACAACCCCGTCAATGCAAGACCGCAATAACAGACAAACAGACACACCGAAACGCCGATCGCCGCTCACGATACTCTCCGACGCAGCCTACGGACGGTGGTTCAACGTCGATTTCTTCCTGCGTCACTGGCTGATAGTGACCTGCCTGATGTTCATGGCCATAGCCTACATATCGAGCAGATATATGGTGCGAGACCAGAAACTCACCACGCGGCGACTCGAAAAGCAACTCGAGATCATCGAGGCCGAAAAAGCAAACGAGCGCGAAAACTATATGAGCAACACCCGTGAATCGTCGATGTCCAGGCGTATCGACACGCTGCACCTCGGACTGAGCGTGCGCGAGCGTCCGCCATATCATGTCACAAAAGAAAACGACTGACCATGGCCGGAAACAGAAGAGACAAAAAATCAGGCGGCCGCAAAGAGATTCTGCTGCGCTACGCCGTTATTATCGCGTGCATTCTCGCGCTCGCGGGAGGCATATCATGGAAACTCGTCGACAATACAGTGGTAATGGCCCAGCACTGGAACCACAGAGCCGACTCGATGATGGCCGTGGTCGACACCATAGCGCCCGACCGAGGCGACCTGCTGGCATGCGACGGCACAATCATAGCCACCAACATGCTCAAATACAACCTACGCATCGACTACGAGGTGCAGCGGTTCGCACGCGAACGCTACATGCTCGCCATCGACAGCCTGAGCGACTCGCTGGCCACGTATTTCCCGCACCGCACCCGCGCACAGTGGCGCAAACACCTGATTAAAGGCCCGTCGAGCGTCTACCGCCGCAACTACCCGATACTCACAAATATCACGTACTACCAGTCGCAGCGCATACGCGAATGGCCCTTCTTCAAGATTCACAACTCCGACAAGACCGGATGGAAACTCGAAGCCTACATATCGAGCAGATATATGGTGCGAGACCAGAAACTCACCACGCGGCGACTCGAAAAGCAACTCGAGATCATCGAGGCCGAAAAAGCAAACGAGCGCGAAAACTATATGAGCAACACCCGTGAATCGTCGATGTCCAGGCGTATCGACACGCTGCACCTCGGACTGAGCGTGCGCGAGCGTCCGCCATATCATGTCACAAAAGAAAACGACTGACCATGGCCGGAAACAGAAGAGACAAAAAATCAGGCGGCCGCAAAGAGATTCTGCTGCGCTACGCCGTTATTATCGCGTGCATTCTCGCGCTCGCGGGAGGCATATCATGGAAACTCGTCGACAATACAGTGGTAATGGCCCAGCACTGGAACCACAGAGCCGACTCGATGATGGCCGTGGTCGACACCATAGCGCCCGACCGAGGCGACCTGCTGGCATGCGACGGCACAATCATAGCCACCAACATGCTCAAATACAACCTACGCATCGACTACGAGGTGCAGCGGTTCGCACGCGAACGCTACATGCTCGCCATCGACAGCCTGAGCGACTCGCTGGCCACGTATTTCCCGCACCGCACCCGCGCACAGTGGCGCAAACACCTGATTAAAGGCCCGTCGAGCGTCTACCGCCGCAACTACCCGATACTCACAAATATCACGTACTACCAGTCGCAGCGCATACGCGAATGGCCCTTCTTCAAGATTCACAACTCCGACAAGACCGGATGGAAACTCGAAGAACGCCTCATCCGTTTCAAGCCTTACGGCGACATGGCCCGCAAGAGCATAGGCACCGTCGGACAAACAGACAAAGACCGCCGCCGCATAGGCCGCAGCGGACTGGAACGCACCCTCGACTCGCTGCTCTACGGACGCCCCGGCTACGCACGCCGCGAAGCTCTGAACCGGGGCATAACCAACTGGGTGAACGTACCTCCCAAACGCGGCTACGACGTGACAACAACCATCGACATAGCCATGCAGGATATAGTCGAACACCAGCTCACAAGAATGGTGGAACACTGCCGTCCCGAATGGGCCTCGTGCGTGGTGATGGAAGTGGCCACCGGCGACATAAAGGCCATAACGAATATCGAGATCGACACGCTGGGACACATAGTCCAGTCGCAGAACCACGCCGTGCTACCCTACGAACCGGGCTCGGTGGTAAAGTTGCTGTCGATGCTTGTGGCTCTTGAAAACGGTGTGGTGCGCGACACGTCGGCCATCGTGCAGACCGCGTCGCTCGGCAAGGGGTTCACCGTGCAGGACAGCCACAAGAGCGCGACCAAGCGCGTGTCGCAGGTAATTCCCGAGTCATCAAACATCGGCATCAGCCGCATTATATTCGACGGATACGGCGACGATCCCGACGCTTTCCAGACAGCGGTACGCCGCACGGGATTCCTCGACCGGTTCAACATAGGATTTGAACGCGAAGGATGCGCCGTCATGTATCCGATGCGCGGCAAACTGCATGAGAAGAGGCTGATGCTTGCCAGCCAGGCTTACGGCTACGGCACGGCCATACCGCCTATCTACACACTCGCCCTGTATAACGCCGTTGCCAACGACGGACGTTTTGTAAAGCCACGCCTCGTGCGGGAGCTCCACGGCGAGTTGGGCGATACGGTTTTCCCCGTGACATGCGTGCGGGAGTCGGTATGCTCGCCGGCCAACGCGGCCATACTGCGCAAGATGCTTCATGACGTGGTGTACACCAAGGGAGGCACTGCCAAATCGCTGCGCAACAGCCGTGTGAAAATAGCCGGCAAGACGGGCACAGCCCGCATTTACGTGCCAAAACAAGGATATAGCGACAACAAACGTCTGGCATTCTGCGGATTCTTCCCGTACGACAAGCCTAAGTATTCGTGCATAGTGATTGTCAGCCATCCCACACAGAATGCGTTCGGAGCGCCGTCGACAAGCGGCCAGGTGTTCAAAAACATTGCTGAAAGCTTCGACGCACGCGGACTCCTCGACAACACGCCCGACTACCGCGCACACGACGAGCACGCCCTCAGCCTGCCCCAGTCGCCCGTATTCTATGCCTCGACCCGCGAGGGACGCAACAACCGGCTGCGCGAACAACTCGGTGTGACGGTTGCCCCACGCCACATCCGCCAGCCACAGGCCACGCAGTCGGGTGTTCCCGATGTCTCGGGACTCGACATACGCGAGGCAATAGACCTGCTTGAAAGTGCCGGATACAACATCGACTTCTCCGGTTCGGGATATGTCAGCACGCAATCCCCCGCGCCGGGCACCCACGCCAGAGCCGGCACGTCAGTAACTCTGCATCTCTCACATTGAAATAATTAAAGTAACGATTAAAGAAAACTACTCTATATATGAAAAAACTAACCCACCTACTCGCGGCCATCCAGGTCAAAGAGATAATCGGCGAACGCGAACGCGACATCACAGCCGTGGAATGCGACTCAAGGCGTATAACGCCGGGCGCGCTCTTCGTGGCTGTGCGCGGAGTCTCGGTCGACGCCCACAAGTTCATACCGCTTGTGACACTTGCGGGAGCCGCAGCCATAGTGTGCGAGGAACTTCCCGAACGCCTCGATTCAACGGTTACATATATTAAAGTGGAAAACTCAGCCGTAGCCCTCGGATTCCTTGCCTCACAGTGGTGGGACAACCCGTCGCGCAAACTCAAGCTCGTGGGCGTGACAGGCACCAACGGCAAGACCACCACGGCCACCCTCATCTATGAGATGGCTCGTCTGCGCGGCTACAAGGCAGGTCTGCTGTCGACCGTTTGCAACTATATCGACAACGAGGCGGTGCCCACAACCCAGACAACACCCGACCCGCTGACCATCAACGCCCTGCTTGCACGTATGGTGGCAGCAGGCTGCTCGTATGCCGCCATGGAGGTAAGCTCGCATGCCGCTCACCAGCACCGCATAGCCGGACTGCATTTCACCGGCGGAGTGTTCACCAACCTCACCCGCGACCACCTCGACTACCACCGCACGGTCGAAGCCTACCTCCAGGCCAAGAAATCATTTTTCGACAATCTGCCCGAAAGCGCCTTTGCCCTCAGCAACCGTGATGACAAGGTGGGCGAGGTAATGCTGCAGAACACCCACGCCCGTCGGTTCTACTACTCCCTGCGCGACTACGCGGACTTCCGCTGCAAAGTGGTGGAAAGCCGTCTCGACGGCACACTTCTCCAACTCAACGGACAGGAAGTGGAAGTGATGTTCACAGGCCGTTACAATGCCTACAACCTCACCGCCGTCTACGGGGTATCGTGCCTGCTCGGATGGGATCCGGCGGAAATACTTGTAGATATGAGCCGCCTGGTACCGGTGGCCGGACGCTTCCAGACCTTCCGCTCGCCCGAGCGCGGCGTGACCGCCGTGGTCGACTACGCCCACACACCCGATGCCGTAGTCAACGTGCTCACGGCCATACGCGAAGTGATGGGGTCGGAAGGGCATATCATAACCGTTGTAGGCGCGGGAGGCAACCGCGACCACGGTAAACGCCCCATAATGGCCCGTGACGCGGCCATGCGCAGCGACCGGCTTATACTCACATCCGACAATCCCCGCGACGAAGACCCGCAGGCCATTATCGAGGACATGAAAGCAGGCCTGACACCTGAGCAGGCTGCAACCACCCTCTTCATAACCGACCGCCGCGAGGCGATACGCACAGCCATAGCACTGGCCTCACGGGGCGACGTGGTGCTTGTCGCAGGCAAAGGCCACGAAGACTATCAGGAAATAGCCGGTGTCAAGCACCATTTCGACGACCGCGAGGTGGTGATGGAATGTCTGAAACAGTAGTCAAACGATTTAAGATATGCTATATTATCTATCGGAATATCTCAATCAGTTCGGCGTGCCCGGCGCACGTCTGCTGACCTACGTCACCGTCAGGTCGGCATGCGCCCTCGTGCTGTCGCTCTTCATAGCCACATTCATCGGCCACCGCATCATCGAGGCGCTGCGCCGCCACCAGATAGGCGAGATTGTCCGCGACATGGGGTTCGAAGGAGAAAAATCAAAGAAAGGCACCCCCACAATGGGCGGAATCATCATCATCATAGCCATCGTCATACCGTGTCTGCTTGTCAGCCGGCTCGATAATGTGTACATGGTTCTGATGCTCGTCACCACACTCTGGCTCGGACTCATAGGCTTCACCGACGACTGGCTCAAGATCAAATACCGCAACAAAGACGGCCTGTCGGGACGCTATAAGATACTCGGCCAGGTGATACTCGGCATTGTGGTGGGAATAACCATGTACGGCAGCAATGACATAGTCATACGCCAGAACAACGAAATAGTCAACATCCCGGGCAAGGAAGAGGTAATCACCTATTCAAAAGAGGAAGTCAAAAGTCCGGAAACAACACTGCCTTTCATAAAGAACCACAATTTCAACTATGCGTGGCTCACGTCATGGGCAGGCAAAGCCGCCCAGCCTCTGGGATGGGTGCTTTTCGGCATAGTCTGCATACTGGTGATAAGCGGCACCTCAAACGGCGCAAACCTCAACGACGGCATGGACGGCCTCTGCACCGGCGTGTCGGCTGTCATAGGGGTGGCCCTCGCCATTATGGCTTATCTCGGGGCCAACGTCATCTACTCCTCATATCTTAATATAATGTATATACCGGGCAGCGAGGAACTCGTCGTGTTCTCGGCAGCGTTTATAGGTGCGCTGATCGGGTTTCTGTGGTATAACGCCGCGCCGGCCCAGGTATTCATGGGCGATACAGGCTCGCTGACCATCGGCGGCATCATAGCGGTGTTCTCGCTGCTGATACGCAAGGAGCTGTTGCTGCCACTGCTCTGCGGCATATTCTTCGTGGAGGCGCTGAGCGTCATCATACAGACACGCTATTTCAAATACAGCCACGGAGGACGCGTCTTTAAATGCACCCCCATACACGACCACTTCCGCAAACCCGGCGACGGATCGATACGCTCTCTGATACAAAGACCCCGTAACGTGATTCCGGAATCAAAAATAGTCACGCGGTTCTGGATTGTAGCCGTGTTTCTGGCCGTACTGACATTCGTTACATTGAAAATCAGATAATCACACCCTGTAAAGAACAACTATGACAGAAAAATTCAAAATAGATCCTGAACAAGCGGCCAATACCCGCATAGTAGTGCTGGGGGGCGGTGAGAGCGGCGTTGGAGCCGCCATCCTCGCCAAGGACCTCGGCATGCAGGTGTTTCTATCCGACAGCGGCACTATTGCAGAGCGATTCCGCAAGGTGCTCGACAGCGAAGGCATCGAATGGGAACAGGGCAGACATTCCGAAGAACGCATTCTGCAAGCCACCGAAGTGGTGAAAAGCCCCGGCATCCCCCCCACGGCTCCAATAGTGAAGGCTATTCTTGCCAAAGGAATACCGGTGATTTCCGAAATAGAGTTTGCAGGACGATATACCGACGCAAAGATGGTGTGCATCACCGGCAGCAACGGCAAGACTACCACCACTATGCTCACTTACCACATACTCACCAACGCCGGCCTCAACGTGGGTCTGGCCGGAAACGTCGGACGCAGCCTTGCCGCCCAGGTAGCCCGCGAAGACCATGACGTGTATGTGATAGAACTTTCAAGCTTCCAGCTTGAAAACATGTATGAGTTCAAGGCCAATATAGCGGTGCTGCTCAACATCACTCCCGACCACCTCGACCGCTACGATTTCGACATGCAGAACTATATCAACGCCAAGTTCCGCATCATCCGTAACCAGACACCCGAGGATGCATTCATTTACTGGCAGGATGACCCCGTCATACAGCAGCAGCTTCGGCGTGCGGCGGTGGAGGCACGCCAGTTTCCCTTTGCACTCCACCACGACGATTCACACACGGCAGCATATGTGACCGATGACGACAGCGAGATTATAATCAACACCCCCGGCCGACACATCGAGCTGGCACGGGCCGAACTGTCGCTCAGCGGGCTGCACAACCTTTACAACTCACTGGCTGCCGCTCTGTCGGCATCGCTGCTCGACATACGCAAGGATGTGATACGCGGAGCCCTGAGTGACTTCGCCGGTGTGGAGCACCGACTCGAATATGTGGCCACAGTCAACGGGGTGCGGTGGATCAACGACTCCAAAGCCACAAATGTCAATTCCTGCTGGTATGCGCTCGAAAGCATGCCTTCATCAGGCGTAGTGCTCATACTCGGCGGCAAAGACAAAGGAAACGACTACTCCGAAATCGAACCTCTTGTGCGCGAAAAGGTGAAAGCTATCGTGTGCATGGGTAAGGACAATGCCAAAATACTCGATTTCTTTAACGGGAAAGTGGCCGAAATACGCGACACCCATTCGCTCGAAGAGGCTGTGGCAGCATGCCGCAGCATAGCCACTGACGGTGACACGGTGCTTCTGTCGCCGTGTTGCGCAAGCTTCGACCTGTTCAAGAGTTATGAAGACCGTGGCGACCGCTTCAAGGAAGCGGTCCGCAACCTGAAATAAAGCAAACCCATACCGATACTCTCTCATAAATAATGGAAGCCATTACCGAACTTTCCGCATCCCCGGGGATAATGGTGTCTGATACAACACAGACGGCCAAAGTCGCTCCCCCCCTCAAGGGCGACCGCACTATATGGGGCATATACTTCGCCCTGTGCCTGATTTCGCTCGTGGAGCTGTACAGCGCGTCATCGCAGGAGATACGTGCCGACAGCAACTTCGGTGTCTACGGACCCATCATGCGCCACGGCGCACAGCTGCTGCTCGGCTTCGGACTGCTCATGTTCATACAGCGACGCAGCTATATCAATTTCATAATCTGGGGTCCGGGGATAGCCGTCATCAGTCTTATCATGATGGTCTGCGTGCTCTTGTTCGGCAAGGAAGTCAACGGTGCGCGACGGTGTCTCGACCTGATGGTGTTTACCTTATACCCGTCGGAACTTATCAAACTCTCGGCGGCCATGGTCATAGCCCTGATCATGGCCTACACACATTCAAAAAACAAAACCGAACGAGTCAGGATGATAGGAGTATGGGTGGCAACAGGGGCAACCCTGTTGTTCGGCGTCATGCTCATAACCCAGGGTCTGACCAACACCATACTGCTGATGGGAATATCCATGGCGATGCTCATCATTGGCGGAGTGAAATGGACGCACCTCGGCAAGGTGCTCGGAGTGTTTATCGTGGCGGCAACCGTGCTGTTCGGAGTAACAATTGCCATCAGCACGGTATGGCCGAACGACAAAAAGGTAGTGGCCGAGAGGCAGGTGTCGGCCGAGGAACGGCAGATGTTCGCCGAGATCGACAAGGACCGGCCTGTCAACGACAAAAAGGTGGAAAGCGGAATACTCGGACGTCTCGAAACATGGATGGCCCGAATCAAACGCCATAGCAATGACGACAATATACCCAAGTACAAACAGCCCATCAACGACCTCAACCGTCAGGAAATGTACGGATACATGGCCCAGGCTCACGGCGGACTCGACGGTGTCAAACCGGGCAATTCACGCGAGACAGCACGTCTGCCGCTGGCATTTTCCGACTATATATTCTCAATCATTGTCGAGGAATGGGGACTGATAGGAGGACTCGTGCTTCTTGTTCTCTATTTATGGCTTCTGGCACGCGCCAGCAGCATAGCATCCCGCTGCAACCAGCGTTTCGCGGCTCTGTTGTGCATAGGTATGGCGGTAATGATAGTGCTTCAGGCACTTTTCCACATGGCTATCGTCACCGGCCTGTTCCCTGTGTCAGGCCAACCGTTGCCTCTGATTTCGAAAGGCGGCACATCGATCCTCGTGACTTCGGCTGCATTCGGAGTGATGCTCAGCGTGAGCCGCTTCGGCGTGCGCACAGGCCACAAACAGGACTCCAATGCCGAAACAGCCTCCGTACCCGAAAGTTTCCGTTCCGACAACCCCACACAGCTATAATCCTGACGAAATGAACCGACCTTTAAAAATACTGATCAGCGGCGGAGGTACCGGCGGACACATTTTCCCGGCACTGTCGATAGCCAATGCCGTGCGGCGCAGACATCCCGATGCCAAAATACTTTTTGTAGGAGCCGAAGGACGCATGGAAATGGAACGCGTACCGGCTGCCGGATATGAAATTGTCGGACTCCCTGTCGCCGGATTCGACCGCAAGCGTCTGTGGCGAAACATCCCGGTATTATACCGCCTGTGGGTGAGCATGCGCAGAGCCCGCAAAGTGCTCGACGACTTCCGTCCGGACATAGCAGTCGGAGTAGGCGGATATGCGAGCGGTCCGGTGCTCAAGGAAGCCCAAAAGCGCGGCATACCCACATTGCTTCAGGAACAAAATTCATATGCCGGCGTAACAAACAGACTTCTGGGCTCGAAAGCAAAAGCCGTTTGCGTGGCTTATGAAGGTATGGATCGGTTTTTTCCCTCCGACAAAATCATTCTCACCGGCAATCCCGTCCGGGCCAACCTGCTTGAAAACCGCATGAACCGCGAAGAGGCTAAAAAAGCCTTGGGATTCGACCCGGAAAAACCGCTCGTGGCAGTGGTCGGCGGAAGCCTCGGTGCCCTGACCGTTAACCGGAGCGTTGCCGCCGCACTTGACCATATATCCGATGCCGGAGCCTCGCTGCTATGGCAAACCGGAAAAATATATTACGACGAATACGCTCCAAAGGCTGCCGGACGTGAAAATGTCAGGACAATGCCCTTTATTTCCGACATGGACCTTGTCTATCGTGCCGCAGACCTGATGGTGTGCCGAGCCGGTGCCGCAACCATTTCCGAACTGCAGCTGCTCCGAGTTCCGGCAATACTGATACCGTCTCCCAACGTAGCCGAAAATCACCAGTTCCATAATGCAAACGCTCTGGCACAGCGCGGAGCGGCCGAATTGCTGCCCGATGCCGAAGCAGCAGACCGTCTCGGGCCGCTCGTTGCCGGTCTGCTCAGTGACCCGTTAAAGCGCGAAAACATGGCTCGTGCCGCCGGCGAAATGGGTCTACGCGACAGCGACACAAAAATTGTCGACTGTATCGACAGCATCGTTTCATCACAAAACCAATCAGAAAAATGACACGCGATCTCACACATACTGTCGTAACGCCGGCCGATCTGCCCGACAAATTCGACTCCCTGTTCTTTATCGGAGCCGGAGGCATAGGTATGGCCGCTCTCGAACGCTACTATATGTCTAAAGGTATGACCGTCGGCGGCTACGACCGCACGGCCTCCGACCTGACAGCCGCACTTCAAGCCGAAGGAGCCGACATTATATTCGATGCCGATCCGACATTGATACCGGGCCGCTTTGCCGACCCACGACGCACACTCGTGGTCATCACTCCCGCTATAGGTGCCGACAATCCTTTACCGGCTTATTTCCGCGACCGTGGTTTTGTGATTGTAAAGCGCTCGCAGCTGCTCGGATTGGTTACACATGAGAGCAAAAGCTTATGTTTTGCCGGGACACACGGCAAGACTACTACCTCGTCAATGGCCGCCCACATACTTCAAAGCGGACCAATCGGCTGCAATGCTTTTCTTGGAGGAGTGCTTCGCAACTATGGCAGCAACATGCTGCTCAGCCAGGATTCGCCTTACAGCGTGGTTGAGGCTGACGAATACGACCGCTCATTCCATCACCTACGCCCTTTTGTAGCCGTCATAACGGCAACCGATCCCGATCATCTCGACATATACGGGACCGAGGAGGCTTACCTTGAGAGTTTCAGGCACTTTACCACGCTCGTCCGTCCGGGAGGCAAGATAATCGTGCATACCGGTCTAAAACTGAAACCCGCACCGGCCGAAGGTGTCGAAGTCAAGACCTACGGCCGGGACAGCGGCGACTGGCATGCGGCAAACATACGCCGTGGCGAGGGACGCATCATATTTGACCTTGTGACGCCCGACCGCACCGTCTCCGACATCGAACTTGGCGTACCTGTCGAAATCAATATCGACAATGCAGTGGCTGCCCTGGCCGCCCTCGACAGCGTCGGTCTACTCGACGAGGATGTTGCCCGTGAGGCAATGCGTACGTTCCAGGGTGCCAAACGCCGCTTTGAGTTCCACCTCCGCGACACGCTGAACAGCCGTTATGTGATCGACGATTACGCCCATCATCCCGACGAGCTCAAAGCCTCGGTAAAGTCGGTTCGTGCCCTGTTCCCGAACCATCGTCTCACTGTAGCGTTCCAGCCTCATCTCTACAGCCGCACACGCGATTTTGCCCCTCAGTTTGCAGAAGCTCTCTCGCTTGCCGACGAGGTGCTTCTTCTCGACATTTACCCTGCCCGCGAATTACCGATACCCGGAGTGACTTCGCAAATAATATTCGACAGCATAACATGCCCGTCGAAACGAATGGTGAAAAAAGAGGAACTGGCTGACGTACTTCACAAGGAAGGTTTCGACGTACTCTTAACTGTCGGTGCCGGCGACATATGCAACACTCTCCCTCAAATAATAGCGCCTTATGCAAACGCCGTCCACACCGATGCTTAAAAAGATACTGCGAATATCGCTCGTAGTTGTCATGGCAGGCTACCTGTTGGTTGCGCTGAGCTTTACCTCGCGTCTCTCCGCCACGCGCCAATGCCGTGGCATGGAGATAGAACTTGACGACCCCCTCAACCTCGGGTTTGTCAGGACAGAGGAACTTAAACGTGATCTCGGACACCTTTATTCGTCAGCCACCGGACGTCTTCTCTATAATTTCCCGCTCGACAGCGTCGAGGCCAGACTTATGGCAAGCGACAAAATAGAAAGTGTTCAGGCCGTGATCCTCACAAACGACAGCGTTAAAGTGACAGTATGCCCGCTTGTTCCGGCTGCACGTATCTTCGACGGGACGAAATCGTACTATATCAACCGATCGGGAAAACGTATCGGCGCCGACGCCCGTTATCATATGGATGTTCCGGTAATCAAAGGCAACTTCACATCGACAGGCTTAGATCCGGTCGCTATGCTCCCGCTTGCCGACTATATAGAAAATCACTCACCGTGGAACGACCTCATATCGATGATAGAGGTGCGCGACAGTATGAACATATATCTCATACCCGACATACGCGGTCAGGTAATCAAGTTCGGCAGTCTTGACGCTGTCGACGACAAATTTGACCGTCTCGCCCGTTTCTATAAGCGCGTCATGCCTTACAAGGGATGGAATTATTATGATACAATAGCAGTGAAATGGGCCGGGCAAGTGGTGGCATCGAGGAGCGACAAAGTCAAAACCGACCATCGGCTGCCTGTCGACACGCTGCCGCAGTCGGCTTACGACGAGGCTTTACCTATACTCAATGTCGAGACATCTCCTAATTAAACTGAATAACAATAAAAAAAACCACATATTATGGAATCCAAATATATAGTCGGCATCGAAATCGGCAGCTCCAAAATCAAAGGAGCTGTCGGATGCGTTGACAGCAACGGCTCCCTCTCTGTGCAGATTGTCGAGGAACAGCCGCTGATCGACTGCGTACGCTATGGAGTCATTCAGAACGTCGAAATCGTAGCCAACACCGTAAACGACATACTGCACCGTATCGAACAGCGAATGATGCCCCGCAAGGTCGAGGGAGTGTATGTGGCTGTCGGTGGCTTGTCATTGTGCACCACCCATATGGAAGTGCAGCGTCAGCTTCCGGAAGAAATGGAAATCACACGCAATCTCACGGCACAGCTTAAGACCGAGGGTGCAAACACAGCACTCAACGACCGCGATGTGATAGGCTATGCCCCGCTGCTCTACCTCATCGACGGCAAGGTGTCGGAACGTCCCGAGGGAACTTACGGAACCAACATACGCCTGCAGTTGAATCTTATCTCATGCAAGAGCCGTCTGAAATGCAATATAAACCGTGTACTGGCCGACAAGCTCAACCTTAAGGTATTCAACTATATCATACGTCCTACAGCCGAAGCCGACCTTGTGCTCACTTCCGAGGAAAAACGCTCGGGATGCATGTTTGTGGACTTCGGAGCCGAAACCACTACAGTGAGTATCTATAAGAAAGGCTCACTCCAGTACCTGGCAACACTCCCGCTCGGCTCACGCAATATAACATTCGACCTGTGCAAACTGCTGCACCTCGAAGAAACAGCCGAGACGGTGAAATGCACCATGGCCAGCGCCAATCCCAATGCCGGACTCGTAGCGGCTCACCAGTCGATAGAAGGTGTGGATGCCGACAAGGTTTACGGGTATGTCAGCGCCCGTGCCGGTGAAATTATAGCCAATATAGCCAAACAGGTGGAATATGCCGGATATAAACCGGCCGACTTACCGGCCGGAATAGTGGTGGTAGGTGGCGGAGCAAAACTGCGCGACTTCATCACCCGTCTGGAATCAGACTCCAAGATGAAGGTACGCCTGGGAATGCCGTCGCAGAGCGTCAGAATTGCCGACGGACGCATACAGCCGGCCGACTCTATTGACATAATATCGGTTCTTTTCGGTGCACTCTCTGAAGCCGAGGAATGCATGCCTGAGCCGAAACCTGTGATACCTGAGCCAATACAGGAATCCGAACCGGAGCAGCCCGACGAGGACGCCATCCAGCCGGAGCAGCCCGTACGACAGACATACGACTACAACACGCCTAAAAAAGAAGGCTTCTTCTCGCGCATAAGACGTGGTGTCAACAAATTTATCATGGACCCCGACGACCTCATGGACGAGGACGATTAACAACACAATCAAACAGACACAAACATGGAAATGGACAATATCCACGATATAGACACCGACCAGTTCGGACAACAGTTCAACTCATCGCCGTGCGATGAAAATGCAGAAGAGCATCCCATCATCAAGGTGATCGGTGTGGGTGGAGGCGGCAACAACGCCGTCAACCACATGTATGCGCAAGGCATAAAAAATGTGTCGTTTGTCGTGCTCAACACCGACAGACAGGCACTTAAAAACTCCGATGTGCCTACGAAAGTAGAGATCGGCAACGGTCTCGGAGCAGGCAACAAGCCCGAAGTAGCCCGAAAAGCTGCCGAGGACAATATAGACAAAATCGAAGCTATCTTTGACGACCACACCAAGATGGTATTTATCACCGCCGGGATGGGTGGTGGCACCGGTACAGGCGCGTCGCCGGTGATTGCCCGCGTCGCAAAAGAAAAAGGCATCCTCACCATAGGTATTGTCACCATCCCGTTTGGCTTCGAAGGCGAGAAAAAGATTCTCAAAGCCTACGGAGGCGCCGACGAGCTTGCCAAGCATGTCGACGCGCTGCTGGTCATCAACAACCAACGTCTGTCGGAAATCTACGGCGACCTGAACTTCCTCAATGCATTCGGCAAAGCCGATGACACTCTTTCAGTAGCTGCCAGCTCCATATCCGAGCTTATCACCGACGACGGCTATATGAATGTCGATTTCAACGACGTAGACACAACGCTGCGAAACGGCGGGGCCGCCATTATATCGTGTGGATTCGGCGAGGGCGAGCACCGCGTGACTAAAGCTATCGAGGACGCTCTAAATTCGCCCCTGCTGAAAAACCGCGACATTTTCGGTTCGAAACGCCTCCTGTTCCATATATTCTATTCGCGACAGGCAAGCGACGAATTCAAGATGGCCGAAGCCGACGAACTCACCGACTTTGTCAAGGGAATATCGTCGGATGTCGACGTGATATGGGGTCTTGGATTTGACGAATCACTTGGCGACCAGGTTAAAATCACCATACTTGCCGCCGGATTCGACCCTTCGAACAACCGGGAGGATGGTACGATGACCCCTGCTCCTCCACTGATTAACTCGCAGACACGTACAAATGTGCAAAGCGGCAAAAACGAAGGGCAAGTGGTTAAGCCAAAAGAACAGGCAAACGTCACTCCCGATCCTAACCAGATAAGGATGCGCGAGGATTACGGCACTGACGAAAGCCGTCATTTCGTCATACTGCATCCCGAACAGATGGATAACGACGAAGTGATCGAGGCCCTTGAACACAACCCCACTTACAAGCGCGATACCCGCCTTGTAGAGAACCTGCGCTCAAACGGTGAGACAGGACAACCGCTTGTTACGCAGGCTGATCCGGGTCGACCTGCTGCAAATTCTACGATAAGCTTCACCGAATAGGCTTCTTTACCGGGAGTCTGTATCAATTGATACAGACTCCCGGATTCACATACAACTGCATTGCCAGCTGTAGATTAAGACCAAAATGTTATATTTGCAAATAGAACAATATTATATAAACTTAATCAAAAACCGCTTATGAAATTAAAATCTTTACTCTTTGCAGCAACTACAGCTATCGGCTTAGCTCTGAACGCACAGCAGACAGAGTCACTCGAACTTACCTTCAACCGGGTAGGCACCGAAGTACAGGATGTGATAACTTCAACCAACATGCCCGGTGTCGCAGCTCAGCTCGTTGAAAGCAATCATCAGTTTAAAGCCACTGCCGGCAACGTGACTTCATCGATTCTTTGTCCGAATGTCAACGGCAACACCGACCCCACAATCACCATGACTTTTTTGGTTGCAAACCTACCTTCAACCTTTAAATACGACGAAGTAGCCCTTGATATCCATGCTCTGAACGGAGGCAACGGCTACCAGATGTCGGACGATGATAAAATACGTCAGTATAACGTCGAAGTGCTCACAGGCAACAGCTTAAACTCCCTTGAGAAGTTTGCATCATTCGACGATATAGATATAGCCGCTGATGTAAATCCCGGAGAAAGCAGCCGCAATCAAGTATGGAATATGGAAATGGAGGAAAGCAAGGCAGCCACAAGCCCGATGTTTATCCAGCTTAAGATAACAAAAGGAACGATGAACGAAGGTTGCTTTTTCGGCTTGTCGTCACTGGCTCTGATTTCCAATCCATCGACCGCCATCGATGTTGTCGAGACCGAAAATACCAACGCTCCAGTCGAATATTTCAATATGCAGGGTGAGCGCGTGCCGGCTGAAAATATTGCCAACGGCCTCTACATAGTACGTAATGGTTCAAAAGTACAGAAAATACTTGTAAAATAATTATTGCTGTCAGATAAAACTTTTTGAAGCGAGAAACGAGTAGGAGGTAAACACTAATCACAGTTTACCTCCTACTCGTTTCTCGGATATTCTGCGGAATTCCCGTCACGCCGTCATGAAGGATTATTTACCGGTGATTATCGATTTTATGTCATTGAGCTTGTTGAGGGCGGCTACCGGGGTAAGCGTGTCAATGTCGGTGCGCAGTATCTCGTCGCGTATCTGGCTCAATACGGGGTCATCGAGCTGAAACAGACTCATCTGTATACCGTCTGATGTGTTGTCAATAGAATCGAGCCTACGGCTGATAGCCGCATCGGCCTCGCTATTGCTTTTTTCCAGCTGCCGGAGCACTGTGTTGGCACGCTTCACTATCGACTGCGGCATTCCGGCCAGACGCGCCACATGTATGCCGAAGCTATGTTCGCTGCCGCCTTTTGCAAGCTTGCGCAAAAACACCACCTTGCCGTCACGCTCAAGCACCGACACATTGTAATTGACAATGCGCTCGAACGAATGTTCCATTTCATTCAGTTCGTGATAGTGGGTTGCAAACAGGGTCTTGGGATGCATCTTCCCGTGGTCATGGATATATTCCACTATCGCCCACGCTATCGATATGCCGTCATAGGTCGATGTGCCGCGTCCTAGTTCGTCAAACAGTATGAGCGACCGCTCTGACATGTTGTTTATAATCGAAGCTGCCTCGTTCATCTCGACCATAAATGTCGATTCTCCGAACGATATATTGTCGTTTGCCCCAACGCGGGTAAACACTTTATCGACCACACCGATACGCGCACTGTCGGCAGGCACGAAGCACCCTATCTGGGCCATAATGACAATCAGGGCCGTCTGACGCAGCAGAGCCGATTTTCCCGACATATTTGGTCCGGTGATCATCATTATCTGAGTGCCGTTGTTCGACAGCTTGACGCTATTTGATATGTAGGGTTCACCGGGAGGCAACTGCCTCTCTATCACCGGGTGTCGTCCTTCGCAAATGTCTATATCGAGAGAATCGTCAACCACCGGACGGTTATAACGGTTGTCGACAGCCACACGAGTGAATGCCGCGAGACAGTCTATTTGCGCTATGGTCTGTGCATCATGCAAGATAGTCTCTACATATTGTCCCACAGCTCCTACCAGCTCGGCAAAGAGGCGTGCCTCTATAGACGCTATCTTTTCCTGAGCACCGAGGATTTTTTCCTCATACTCCTTCAGTTCCTGAGTAATGTAGCGTTCGGCATTTACGAGTGTCTGCTTTCTTATCCAGTCTTGCGGTACTTTAGATTTGTGTGTATTCGTAACCTCAATATAATATCCGAACACATTGTTGTAGCCTATCTTAAGACTCGATATGCCGGTAGCCTCCACCTCGCGTGCCTGAATTTTCATCAGATAGTCCTTACTGCGGTAAGCTATCTCCCGCAACTCATCAAGTTCGGGATCCACACCGTCATTTATCACCATGCCTTTGGCCAGCAAAGCGGGAGCATCATTCCTTATCTCGCGACTTATGCGGTCGCGTATGGCCTCACAACAGTCAATCGAACGCCCCAGTGCCATAAGCGCATCCTCGCGACCCTCGGCCCTGAGACATATTTCCTTTACAGGCACCATCTCTTTGAGCGCATTGGACAGCTGCAGAAGTTCACGTGGATTTACACGCCCGATAGCAACCTTCGACACCAGTCTTTCCATATCGCCAATCGCGGCAAGGCTGTCGTGGAGCAGCGCGGCATCATCAGGCTCGCGCATGAAATATTCGACAATGTCAAGCCTTCTGTTGATTTCAGGTACATCTTTAAGCGGGAAGAGCAGCCACCGCCTCAGCATACGCGCCCCCATAGGCGTGACTGTGCGGTCTATTACGTCGAGTAAGCTGCGTCCTTCCTCACCGATAGCCTGAATCAGCTCCAGATTGTGTACGGTGAATTTGTCAAGCCTGACATAACGTTGCTCCTCTATACGTGCTATCGACGTTATATGCGAGGTGTGTGTGTGCTGCGTCTGGTCGAGATAGTGCATAATCACGCCTGCTGCGACAATAGCCGCAGGCATACGGTTGATTCCGAACCCCTTCAGGTTCTGTGTCTCGAAATGCCGTAGGAGGCGCTCCGTGGCAGCTTCTTCGGTAAACATCCAGTCGTCGAGCTCAAACGACAGATATTTCTGAGAGAACGACTCCTCAAGCATATGCCGCTTGCCTCTTTCAACAAGTACTTCCTTGGGGGCGAAATTGCCGAGGAGTTTGTCTATATAGTCTGTTTTTCCTTCAGCTGTCAGAAACTCTCCGGTCGAAATGTCGAGAAAAGCCACTCCACATTCCGACTTTCCAAAATGAACGGCAGCAAGGAAGTTGTTTTCCCGGTGGTCAAGTATATTGTCGTTTGTCGACACACCGGGAGTCACAAGCTCTGTTATGCCACGCTTCACCAGTTTCTTTGCAAGCTTGGGGTCTTCAAGCTGTTCACATATGGCCACACGCTTGCCTGCCCTGACAAGCTTAGGCAGATAGGTGTCAAGGGCATGATGCGGGAAACCGGCAAGCTCGACCGACTGTGCCGATCCGTTGGCACGCTTGGTGAGCGTTATCCCCAATATTTCGGAAGCAGTGATCGCGTCATCGCAAAAGGTTTCATAGAAGTCCCCGACGCGGAAGAGGAGAACCGCGTCGGGGTGCTTTTGCTTCATCGCGAAATACTGCTTCATCAGCGGTGTTTCGACAACTTTCTTCATTTCGGTACTGTTCAGGCCACAAAGTTACGAAAAAAATCCGATGACTGCTTCGTCAGTCCCCATGAATGCGTCAAGGCCGACGTTAGTTCAGCGGGCCAATATTTTGAGTGACCGTCCGTTTTCCATTCTTAAAATGTAGAGGCCTGATCCGGGAAGTTCTATGCATCTGTTCGTAGCATCCAGACGGTATCTGCCTATAAGCTTTCCGGACTTTTCGTAAAGATCACAGGAACAATCACCTTGTCCGTCCACAAAAACACTGCGGCCTTCCACCCTTACGAATTCCGTTTTAACGGCTGTCTCCGGAATTGAGACACTGGGATTAGAATATATTTCACGTCCTGAAGCGTCTTTCACCAAAAACAGTCTTGAAGAGCTTCCTGCCATACCGAATTGGTTGTTTTTCAAAAATCCCTGAGTCGAAGACAGTCCGATCAGCCAGCTGCCATGCCCGCACAGTTCAGTGTATCGTAAGTCCTTATATTCGTCAAATGTCATTATATCCCATCCACTATATGGGCATTTCTCGATGCCTGTACACTTTATGTAGGTTTGAATTAAATCTTTGTCTGCCGAAGATATATAGGTACTATCACCCTCTTCCAATCCGAAATCATACATATTATGCAAAATCTGCGTAAACGAGATGTCTTCTTTATAATATACATGATTATCTCCAAAAACGGCCACTAATCCCGCCAGTTCTTTAACCGACCTATCCTCGCCATACGAGACATAGGCCTTATACCACGAATGACCGTCCCAATTTTCCAAAGTAACCACCTCAATCGAATATACCAAACCCGACTCTGTCGAATCCACACGAAGCGAATGCCATTCCATTCCTTCCTCAATATAATTACGACTGTGCGCAGCAAATGGCACCAATAATGCCAAAACAAAAAGCAGATAAAATCGACTCATATAAGTACTTTAAATCAGAGGAGAGTTTTCAAAATCATGAGAGATTTTGAAAACTCTCCCTTGCTTTTTTAGGTATTTTATTTTACTTCCCAGGTCTCTCCTCCTTTGACCATGTCACGGAAGCAGGAGTATCCCTTGGCAGCACGTACGTCGGCAATCTGACGCTCAACCTCGTCGTTATATGTCAGTGAATCCACATCACGAATAACGCCTATGGCAAGCGGCAGGTCGTGACCGTCCATCATGGCTAACTGCTGGTGCAGGAAATTGCTCTTACAATGGGCATCGTGTACGAGCACGTCGTCGATAGTGTAGCCATCCTCGCCCACTGTGACAGCTTTAAGGAGGAATCCGTCACGCACGAGACCTTTCTCGTGGTTGGCACCGAAAAGCATCTTCTCGCCATGAACGAGGTGGATAGTGCGGTCGGCACGAAATTCGCGGTCAACTATATAATTGTGGATGCCGTTGTTGTATATCACACAGTTCTGAAGAACTTCGACCACCGAAGCACCTTTGTGTTTCGCTGCTGCCAAAAGCACTTCCTGTGAAATCTGCAGCTCCACGTCGATAGTGCGTGCAAAGAAGTTGCCGCGTGCTCCAAACACAAGCTCTGCCGGTATAAACGGATCCTCGACAGTGCCGTAAGGCGAAGTCTTGGATACGAACCCACGGTCGCTTGTAGGAGAATATTGACCCTTGGTAAGACCGTAGATTTTGTTGTTGAAGAGCATCATGTTTATGTCAATGTTTCGACGCACGGCATGTATGAAGTGGTTACCGCCGATAGCGAGTCCGTCACCGTCACCCGAAATCTGCCATACAGTCATCTCGGGATTGGCCACCTTGAAACCTGTCGCAACAGCGGCAGCACGTCCGTGAATGGTATGGAAACCGTAGGCATTCATATAGTAAGGGAGTCGCGAACTACATCCGATACCTGAAATAACGGCAGTCATATGCGGAGCCACTCCGAGCGTGGCCATAGCCTTCTGAAGAGAATTGATGATAGCATGGTCGCCGCAGCCCGGACACCAGCGCACAGCCTGGTCGCTCTTGAAATCGGCAGCCGTATAGTTTTTAATGTTTTCTTGCATGGTGTGAGAGCTTACTTGCGGTTAATAATATCAAATATGTCGGCCCGGAGTTCGCTTACCTGGAACGGCTGTCCCTGTATCTTGTTTATTCTCTCGATATTTACGTCGGGATATTTGCACTGCAGCCAGTCGGCAAACTGTCCGCAGTTGAGTTCGGCCACAATCACGCGACGATATCTGCGGAGTATGTCTCCTGTATTTGCTGGAAGCGGATTGATATAGCGGAAATGAGCGAAATCAATCTTTGTACCGGCCTGGTTTAATTCGGCAGCAGCCGAGCGGAGGTGTCCGTAAGTTCCGCCCCAACCTACAAGGAGGGTATCGGCACGTCCCGAACCTATCACTTCAAGCTCAGGTATGCAGTCGGCTATACGGGCTATTTTCTCGCGACGAGTCTTCACCATCAGCTCATGGTTTACAGGGTCGTTGGATATGGCCCCCGACACATAGTCTTTTTCCAGACCGCCGATGCGGTGCATGCATCCTTCGGTACCCGGGATAGCCCAATAACGTACTTTGGTTTTTTCGTCACGTTCATAGGGACGCCATGAAGGATCACCGTGACGTTCCTCCGGCAGGTAATGAGGATGTATTTCGGGATATTCGTCATCATCGGGAATACGCCATGCCGAAGCACCGTTGCCTATAAACGCGTCGGTCAGCAGAATCACCGGGGTCATATGCTCGATGGCTATGCGTGCAGCCTCGAATGCCATGGTGAAGCAGTCGGTGGGGGTAGCGGGAGCCACTACGGCCACAGGAGACTCACCGTTGCGTCCGTAAAGAGCCTGCATAAGGTCGGTCTGTTCGGTTTTTGTAGGCAGACCGGTTGATGGGCCGCCGCGCTGAACGTCTATCACCACGAGGGGCAGTTCGGCCATTACAGCCAGTCCTATACCTTCGCTCTTGAGCGCGAGACCGGGTCCTGATGTCGATGTCACGGCCAGATTGCCTGCGAACGAGGCACCGATAGCCGAACATACACCGGCTATTTCGTCCTCCATCTGCAGGGCCTTCACACCCAGGTCACGCCGTTTGGCAAGTTCCTGAAGTATGTCGGTGGCAGGAGTGATAGGATAACTGCCGAGGAAAAGCGGACGTCCGCTCTTTTCCGATGCGAGAATCAGACCCCATGCCGTGGCAGTATTGCCGTTTATATCGGTATATACGCCAGGACGTGCGGCATCGCTCTCTATGCGGTATGTCGATACGGAAGCGTGTATGTTGTTTCCGTAGTTATAACCGGCGTGTATAACTTTTTTGTTAGCCTCGAAAACAGCCGGCTTCTTTGCAAATTTGCGGTGCAGGAAGTTGACAGCGTTTTCAAGCGGACGGTCAAAGAGCCAGCATATCAGGCCGAGGGCAAATATGTTGCGGCACTTTACAACGGCTTTGTTGTCAAGACCGGAGTCAGCCAGAGCGGCCTTTGTCATGGTCGTGATAGGCACTTCAACCATCTGGGCATGGATTCCGAGTTCCTTCACCGGATCGTTGGTCTTGTAAAGGGCTTTTCGGAAATCAGCCTCCTTAAACGAGTCGATGTCTACGATGATCACGCCGCCCGACTTAACGAAGCGCACGTTCTGTTTTAAGGCGGCAGGATTCATTGCGACAAGCACGTCGCACTTGTCGCCGGGAGTGTGTACTTCGGCACCCACGCTCACCTGGAATCCGGAAACTCCGCCAAGCGAGCCCTGCGGGGCACGTATTTCGGCGGGATAGTCGGGGAATGTCGACACCTGGTTGCCAAGTTCGGCCGACACGTTCGTAAAAATGTTGCCCACGAGCTGCATACCGTCGCCGGAGTCACCGGAGAAGCGCACAACTACTTTTTCGAGCAGTTTAATGTTGGTTTCTGCTAACATGATTGTCAGAGATTCTATTAATAATGGTATCAGAGCACCCGTGCCCCCTCCGGGACACGGATACTTCATTTGAGGTTTTCAGCGTGGCAAAGTTACCCTTTTATTTTGACACTGCAAAAAAGGTTTCAACCTTTGACAACAATATTTACAATCTTACGAGGTACGACGATGACTTTGACAATCTGTTTGCCATCTATCCACTTTGCTGCATTTTCATGGCTTAAAGCCATAGACTGCACCTCGTCGGAAGGCATATCGGCCGGCACTTCGATATTGAAGCGTGCCTTGCCGTTGAACGACACTGCATAAGTCACATTGTTCTCGCGGAGATATTCTTCGTTCCACTCCGGCCATCCGGCATCGACTATCATTTCGTCGCCGTGGCCGAGATCGTGCCAGAGCTGCTGGGTGATATGCGGAGCAAAAGGAGCGATGACCGCCAGAAGCGGCTCAAGTATGCGTCTGCTGTGACATTTGAGCGAAGTGAGCTCGTTGACACATATCATGAAGGCGGCCACCGATGTGTTGAACGACATCGACTCTATGTCGCCGGTCACTTTTTTGATAAGTTTGTGAAGCGATTTCAACTGCTCGGGCGTAGGCTCGCTATCGTCAACGATCCACTGGTCACCTTTGTAGAACAAAGACCACAGACGTCGCAGGAATCGGTTCACTCCGTCTATGCCGTTAGTATCCCATGGCTTGCTCTGCTGGAGAGGTCCGAGGAACATTTCATACAGACGAAGTGTATCGGCACCGTAACGCTCCACTATGTCGTCGGGATTGACTACGTTGAACATCGATTTCGACATTTTTTCAACAGCCCAGCCGCACACATATTTTCCGTCTTCGAGTATAAACTCGGCATCTGCGTAATCGGGACGCCAGCGGCGGAATGCCTCTGTATCGAGTATGTCGTTGCTGACGATATTCACGTCGACATGTATCGGTGTCACATCGTAGTTGTCCTTGAGACCGGCCGACACGAATGTATTGGTGTCTTTGATACGGTATACAAAGTTGCTGCGGCCCTGTATCATGCCCTGGTTGACCAGACGGCGGAACGGTTCGTCCTCGCAAACAAGTCCGAGGTCAAAAAGAAATTTATTCCAGAAACGGCTATATATAAGGTGGCCTGTCGCATGTTCCGTACCACCGATATACAAGTCAACACTGCGCCAGTACTCGTTTGCATCGCGACTCACAAGCTCTTTGTCGTTGTGAGGGTCCATATATCTGAAATAGTAGGCCGACGATCCGGCAAATCCGGGCATAGTGCATAGTTCCAGAGGATATCCGTCGATATTCCAGTCTTTGGCATGTCCGAGCGGAGGTTCGCCTGTCGACGTGGGCTTGAACGAATCTATCTCAGGAAGCAGGAGCGGCAGCTTGTCATCCGGAAGAAGTGTCGGAATCCCGTCCTTATAATATACGGGGAACGGCTCGCCCCAGTAACGCTGACGGCTGAATATGGCGTCACGCAGACGATAGTTGGTTTTTACACGGCCTATACCTTTAGCTTCGATAAACTGCTTTGTGCGTGCTATGGCGTCCTTGACCTCGAGCCCGTTCAAGTCGAGTTCGGGACCGCAACTGTTGATCATTTTACCGCTTTTTGCATCGAACGATTGCTCCGAGACGTCGCAGCCTTCGATCAACGGTATGACGGGCAGATCAAAATGGCGTGCGAACGCATAGTCGCGACTGTCATGAGCCGGAACCGCCATAATGGCTCCTGTTCCATAGCCGGCGAGTACGTAATCGCTTACCCATACCGGGATACGAGCACCCGACAGAGGGTTAATGGCATAAGAACCTGTGAACACGCCGGTGACCTTCTTCTCGATCATACGTTCGCGTTCGGTTTTATGCTTCACCTCTTCAAGGTAAGCGTCGACCTCGGCTTTACGGTCAGGAGTAGTTAGCTGTGCCACATATTCGCTTTCGGGAGCGAGCACCATAAACGTGACTCCGAACACTGTATCGGCACGTGTGGTAAATATTTCTATCGAACGGTCAGTGCCCTCGATGGGGAAATACATCTCTGCTCCTTCCGAGCGACCGATCCAGTTGCGCTGTGTCTCTTTGAGCGAATCGCTCCAGTCGACACGCTCAAGCCCTTCAAGAAGACGCGAGGCATAAGCCGACACACGCAGACACCATTGGTACATGAGTTTCTGCTCCACAGGATATCCGCCGCGCAGCGACACACCTTCGCTCACCTCGTCATTTGCAAGTACGGTTCCAAGTGCGGGACACCAGTTCACCATTGTGTTGCCCAGATAGGCAATGCGGTAGTTCATCAGCGTATCGCTCTTCTCCTTGTCGCTCATTGCCTGCCACTGCCCGGCTGTGAAGTCAAGTTCTTCGGTGCATGCGGCATGGACTCCGTCCGTGCCGTGTTCGGAAAAATGTTCGACGAGCGAAGCGATAGGCATAGCCTTGTCAAGAGCCGTATCATAATAGCTCTCGAACATTCTGGCAAAAGCCCACTGCGTCCAGTGGTAATAGGCGGGGTCGCATGTGCGCACCTCGCGACTCCAGTCGTAGCACATTCCTATCTTGTCGAGCTGTGCGCGATAACGTTCAATGTTTTTGACAGTCGTTATCTCCGGATGCTGCCCCGTCTGTATGGCGTACTGCTCGGCGGGTAAACCATAAGCATCATATCCCATCGGATGAAGTACGTTGAATCCTTGCTGACGTTTGAAACGCGCTATGATGTCAGAAGCTATATAGCCTAACGGGTGACCGACATGGAGACCGGCTCCCGAAGGATAGGGGAACATGTCGAGCACGTAATATTTCGGACGTGACCGGTCAATTTCGGTCTTATAGGTCGAGTGGTCGCGCCAGTACTGCTGCCAGCGCTTTTCAATATCCTTATGATTATATTCCATTTTCTGATGTGATTTTTGACTGGGTTAACTGAGTGCGAGCATGCGGTCAATAGGACGACGTGCGCGTTCGGCAATATCCGGATCGACTGTGATTTCCGGACTGAGGTCGCGCAGACAATTGCGGAGTTTCTCCATAGTGTTAAGCTTCATGAACGAGCAATCGTTGCAGGCACAGGTGCTATCGGCAGGCGGCGCAGGTATGAATTCCTTTTCAGGGCATTCGATACGCATCTTGTGCAGTATACCGCTCTCGGTAGCCACGATAAACCGCTTGGCATTGCTTTCTTTGGCATGGCGCAGCAACACGGCGGTCGAGCCGAGCCGGTCGGCCAGCAGCTGCAGTGGTTTCTGACATTCCGGGTGTACGAGCACTTCGGCATCCGGATAGATTTTTTTCAGTTCTACGACTTTCTCGGTCGAGAACCGTTCGTGCACGTGGCAGGCTCCGTCCCAGAGAAGCATATGGCGCCCTGTGGAACTGTTGATATATTCGCCAAGGTTTCGGTCCGGCCCGAAAATTATCTTTTCATCTGCAGGCAGACTGTCGACAACTTTGCGGGCATTGCCCGAGGTCACCACAATATCCGTGAGAGCCTTTACGGCAGCTGAAGTGTTGACATAGCTGACTACGGTGTAGCCGGGATGGGCGGCCACAAATTCGGCAAACTTATCGGCAGGACAGCTGTCGGCGAGAGAGCAACCGGCATTTGTGTCAGGAACGAGCACGGTTTTTTCCGGACAAAGAATCTTGGCAGTCTCACCCATGAAATGCACCCCGCACATCACTATGACAGGAGCATCGATACGTGTCGCAATCTGGGCCAGGGCAAGCGAGTCGCCGACATAGTCGGCTATATCCTGAATGTCGCCTGTCTGGTAATAATGTGCCATAATCACGGCCCCACGCTCTTTCTTAAGCCTGATCACCTCGTCGCGCAAATCATTTTCTCGACAGTTTTCAACAGCCATTTTTTATTGTTTTTTTAATTTTCAAGAAATAAAAATTTTTTCAAAAATCTCCCCAAGTAATAATAATGTCTGTCGATTGTTATTAAAACTTCAGCAACGTTTTCTTGTTATTTATGGTTATTGTTGTACAGATGACGTTATCCAACAGTTTATCGACAATGTTAGCTATTGCTTGTTAGAGAATTAGGATGTTTATCAACACTCTGTTAATAACGTGCAAAGTTAATAAAAAAGCTTCATTCAACAGTCAATAAACGCGTAAAAAAGGGTTTAAAACCCATTCATAACTTACATCACTCTATCGGCCGGTGTCTCAGAAAGTTGTATATACGGTTTAAGTGCTCTGTTTTCCAAATAAAGTTGTCGATAGTTTTAGTCGCGGTTTACTCAATGTTGTCGACAGGTTTCCGACACAGTAGTGATGCTGCTGAAAAATGTCTGCACGGCACTGTTTTGACGGTGTGGGTATGTTTTGGTATATAGACATTTGATTTGACATGTTATAGACATTATATATTTTTGGTTTATAATATATTATGTGTTTTATCGACAATATGTTGATAAGTTGTATACATGGTTTTAGACATAGTTATATACATCCAAATGCCTATTTTTACGTTATATAAGTATGTATGCTAAACGACTTATGACAATACTATTGACAGCTGTGTTGACAACTATGTCGACAACAGTGTCGACAGAAGCATCCGACACTCCGTATGCTGTTCTTGAGGCTAAGGCCGGACGTTTTTTCAACAACCGTGAATGGGCGAGTGCGGCCGCCATGTATCAGCTGATGATTGACCGTCGGCCAAACGTAGCCGATACTTATGCCCGTGCCATAGTGTCTGAGGGAATGCGCGGCAGAAGCGTGGCCCAGATGGAATTTTTCAACGGGGCTTTGCAAAACCGCATAGCGTTCGATTCCTTACTTACATATGTAAGAAATGTGAGTTTTGAATGTGGGAGTACAGACCTGTACGAGAAGTTTCTGCACACGGTCAATGATTCACATGCCTGGATGGAGCGTGTTGTCGACGGTTATTTACTCGATTACTATTCGTTTCGTTGCAACGGCCCGCAGATTGTGACATACAGCAGAAAGATGCTTGAAGGTCTTCCTGACAATGAACGCTACCTGTTGTTGCTTGCGAGGGGATACCTTCTGCAGGACGATATAGACAAGGCTGTCGACACTTATCGACGAGTGATCGACATTCATCCTGACTGTTGCGATGCTTTGCTGTATCTCGGCAACTATTATGCGGTTAGGAGCGACGGAAAACAATTAGCAGAAGATTATCTGTCGCGTGCCTATAAGCTTAAGCCCACCCCTTATGTGGAACGGGTGCTGTCGGGTCTTATCAAAGAAAAGTGAGAACGAGAAGCTGGGCTATGACCACTCTCGAAAACATTGCCAGGGGGTAAACCGTGGCATAGCTTACGGCAGGATTGTCGCCGGGGATGGTGTCGTTGGCATAAGTCAGAGCCATGGGGTTGGCCATGGCGCCGCACAGCATACCGCATGACGAACCGAAATCGAGTCGCGTCCATCTCATAGACACAAGTGCCATTATTACTACCGGAACCACGGTTATTATGAATCCCACCCCTATCCACAACAGGCCGTCGGCACGCAGGATTGTGTCGAGAAAATGCGCGCCTGCATCCAGCCCGAGACAGGCAAGGTAGAGCGACAGCCCTATGCCGCGCAACATGAGGTTGGCACTGCGCGTGGTGTATGTTACCATATGGAATTGCGGGCCGAAGCGTCCTATCAGTATGCCCACCACTATGGGTCCGCCGGCAAGTCCGAGCTTTACCGGAACCGATATCCCGGGAACAGTGATTGGTATCGAGCCTATCAGAAGTCCGAGCACGATGCCGATGAATATTGCTGCAAGATTTGGATCTTTGAGTGTGTTCACACGGTTGCCGAGCACTTTTTCGACATTTTCAATCGATTTGGCCTCTCCCACTACGGTGAGTCGGTCACCGAGTTGTAGTACCAATTGAGGAGTGGCCAGAAGCTTGACTCCGCTGCGTAGCACCCGGCTTATGTTAATGCCATAATTGTTGCGCAGGCGCAATGATCCGAGACGGCGCCCGTTGATTTCCGGACGGCTCACTATTATATGTTTAGATATAAGGGTGCTGTCTATGGCATCCCAGTCGATGTCGCCTGTATTCCAGTCTTTATTTTCCTGCTGGCCGAAAAGCACGGTCAGGGCTGGCAGGTCGTGTTCGGTGGTGATTACGAGCAGGCGGTCGTTTTCACGCAGACATATCTCAGATGTGGGTATGCTCACTCGCCCGTCGCGCCAGAGACGCGATATTACAAATTTGGGCTGTATCAGTTCGGCGGCTTCGCGTATTGATTTACCGAATACTGCGGGATTGTGTACCTGAAATCCTGCTATGAATGTTTCGTCATCATCTTTGTGCGAATGGTCGGTTATGTCGCCCGGACGTACAAAACATTTGCGTACAAATATCATTGCGAGTATCACACCCACCACTCCCAGCGGATAGGTGACGGCGCAGCTTAGGGCTGCTCCGTTTGCCGATATTCCGAGTTGCTGCAGGGCCTGCTGGGCGGCTCCGAGCGAAGGAGTGTTGGTGGTGGCCCCGCTGATTATACCAACCATGTCGGCCATCGATATGCCTGTGGCAGCACTCAACGCTATGGCCAGAAGAGTGCCGGATACCACTACTCCGAGTCCGAGCAGATTGAGTTTTATTCCTCCTTCGCGGAACGAACTGAAGAATCCCGGGCCGACTTTGAGTCCCAGTTCATATACAAATAGAACAAGGCCGAAGCTTTCGGCATAGTTGAGCATGCCGGAGTCGACCGAAAATCCCAGATGTCCGGCGAGTATTCCGGCAAAGAACACCCATGTTACGCCAAGCGATATGCCGAATACGTGTATTTTGCCGAGTCCGAGTCCGACAGCTATGATCACCGACAGAAGCACTACGGCTTGAAGCGGCGAATGCTCGCAAAAAATGCTTTGTAACCATTCCATGCTGCAAAATTAATCATATTAGTTGATATAAGACTGAAAAAGCCACCCGTCACGCCGGACGGATGGCTTTTTCAGTCATCGGAGAGTGGAAAATGGTTATCTTACGACTGTTTTAGTGCCGTTGATTATATAGATGCCGGGAAGAGCGGCTGATTTAAGGCGGCGTCCCTGAAGGTCGT
This sequence comes from uncultured Bacteroides sp., assembly GCA_964489495.1. Taxonomy (GTDB): domain Bacteria; phylum Bacteroidota; class Bacteroidia; order Bacteroidales; family Muribaculaceae; genus Paramuribaculum. The sequence continues at coordinate 3,768 of CAZAZA010000003.1, read as the reverse complement.
ATATGCCTTCGCGTCCATTTGCAGGTCGGTCGGCATCCACCTTATCGATACCGGTCTGGTCCATGGCTTGTTTCAGACGATTGTATGCTTCTAAAAGTGTGTCGTAAGTGTCGCGGAGTGTGTCAGTGTCGTTGCTCGATGCGGCTGTTGATTTAGCCGATTTTAGAATCTCATATACTTCCTCGAGCAGTCCGGCTGTCACTTCAGGATATTTGTCGGATGGAATTGTAAAGATTGAGGCTTCGGCTATTCCGAATTCGCTGACCACAAAATACTGGTGTCCGCCGGCACTCTGTCCGCTACCGGTAGATGTCACCATCATACGTACGTATCGCACAGATTCGGAAAGACTTATGATGTCGGACACATATTCTGTGTTGACCGATGCGGGCAGCCCGGCGGCTATTACCTCCTGATCGACCCAGCTGTCGCCGTCGGTCGATACTTGTATGATAATGCGTGACGGTGCGCATACATTTCCGCTGCCGCGTGTGGTGTACATTAATTGGAAGTCACTTGTCGTCACACCTTTTGAAGCATCGCCTCCGCACAGGTCGATGCCGAGGTAATGATCAAGACCGTCGTCAGAGTCAGCACCTGAATAGTCGGAATGGAAGAACGTGTCTGACGCTCCGTCGTTTATAACGCCGAAACTTGTAAACTGGTCGCCGTAGGCTGATTCTTTGCATTTGGCGTTTGAGAAGAAATATTTGTCTTCTTCACCCCTTGGTACGGCAAATTTCTCGCTGTTGATGCCGACTTCTCCGGCTTCGGTTATAAGTTCTCCGGTCTTTTCTATAAGGTCTTCAAGCATTGCGCGTGCTTCTCCGGCCTCGTTGGCTGTGACAAGCATAAGACGCCATTGCGAATAGTTGTCGTTGCCGTTATATCCTATAAGCCGGTTATAAGTGCGGTTATAGTTAATGGAATGATTCCATGTGTTGTTGGGATAGATACATAGGTCTGACGGACCCGGATATCCGATGGTGAAAGCTACCGGACTGGATGCCAGCAGATAGTCGTCGCCGCCAAGGTCGTTAGAAGTAATTCCCTGCACATATAGTCCGGATGCTACGCTGCGTATGTAATACCGGTCGTTACCGTCTGATTCAAGCACCCACTGCTGGGTTTCGTCAGATTGGTCGGTTTCGCTCATTGCAAGCTTGTTGCCGTCGGCTGTGATTGATTTTGTGAAATTCAGTCCTTTATTGCTGATAAGATAAGATGAGCCGGATATTACAGTGATTGACTTGCGTGTGTCGGAGTCGACCGAATAAAATTCGTCAGACAGTCGTGACAGTATGTCGCGGTAGCTGTCGGCATCATTATTGTCGAGTATCTCGCGTGCCTCATTGCATAGGTCGCGGAGTGTTCCCACGGCCGACGGTTTGTATTTGCCTACAATACGGCCTTCGTCATCTATGTTGTCGACATAGGTGTTGGCGTTTTTGATGAGGTCTTCAAGTAGTTCCGCGAGTTTTTCAGGAGTTGCTGTGTCGAGTCCGGATGCACAGAGCTGCGGCTCAGTGTCACGTCCCTCACTTATGGCGTAGACCTTCGCTTTACCGTCGAGAAGTGCTTTCAATGTCGACGGGTTTACGTCAAATTTGTAACTGTTGGCAAATGCTAACATACGTCCGTTGTTGTCGCGCACCACAAATCCTATGCCACCGGCGCCGCCGTCCATAACCACGTTGTTGCCTGATATAAAATAGCTATATGGACTTGTCACACGGCTCTTGGCTTTGAAGTGGACGACTCCTCCGAGATTGCCGATCAGTTCGGAAGCCTTTCGCGAATCCCACGGGTTGTCGTTACGGTAATAACGTCCGGTTTCTCCGGGTCGGTCATCAATAAACAGCGGGGTGATGTTTTTGGGTAAGCCCAAAGCCTTTATCTCCGCACGCCAGCGGTCGGCTTCTTCTTGAGTCAGTGAGGTGTAGTGGTTGGTGTAGTCGCCTACCAGATAGTTGTCACAAGGAGTGAGGAAACCCCACCCTTCGAAAAATTCCGTGAGGTCTTCGCCGGCTGCCATACATGCATAACGTGCAAATTTCAGGCAGTCTTCAGTCTGACGCGTAGGACCGGCCGGGTCGCCGACCGGATGATGTACAAGCGGGTCGCGCCGCAAATATTCGTACAGGCGCGGAAAGAAGTTGCGGTTATGCCCGAGATAATGGTAGTAAAGCCACAGCTGAAAATACATGCGCGGACAGCTCCAGAGCGAATTTTGCTGGAATATGCCACCGTTATTGAAGTTTTGGGCTGCGTCGCTGAAATACATTGTTCGTGAAAAACCGTTTGTTGTCGAATAAAATGCTATGTTTGCCAGGGCATTGTTCGACATCTCGGTCTGGCCGATCATGTTCATAGGAACCTGGTTGTTGTGGCCGAATTCATGGTGTACGGTCCAGGTGTCACCCTCTATCAGATCCATAAGTCCGTCGGGACTGCTTGGCGGATACATCGTGCGCCAGTAAGTGGCGTTGGGGTTTACCACGCCGTATCCCTGTATACCCATGTGACGGTTGTTGAAATACAGGCGTACGTCGCTGCGTGCCACTGAGTCACCGGCGTTGTGGTTGTAGAGGCCGTTGCCATATTTGTCTATATCGCTGTCGCTCATAGTGCCTATAGCCATGCCCTGGGCTGCGAATATGCGGTCCCATGTGTCGATAGCGCGGGTTATATTGCGTTTTGCTCCCGGTGCAAGCACCTGTTTGAGTCCGTCGATTGAGGGTGCATCGCCTTCGTTATAACCATGACGGTCAAAGAAAAAACGTATGTGCATGTAGTCGCCGAGGATGTCGTACATTGTGTGACGGGCACGCTGCCGGTAATACTGCCAGTCGTCTTCGGTGTCGATATTCTTATCCCAGTACGAATTTATCACGCCACCCTCGATATGTATTTTTATAGGCGGGAAATCCGACAGTTTGTGTGAGGAAGCGAGTGTCTTGCGGTTTGAATCTCCGGCCCATGTATCGGCGGTGTAGTATACATACCCCATACTGTTGTCGTTCCATACCGGTATGATGTTCAGCCCCTGCTTCAGCTGGTATCCTGATTTCCAGTCGTTGTCAAATCCGTTGTGGGCCGTAGTGCGGAAATAGAGGGTTGCACCCTCGGCCGGTGCCTCGTCTACCATTATATAGAGCGCATCGTAGGCGTTGCCCATAATGCCGGTAGGGTTGTTCATATTGGTGTAGGCCTGTGTGCCGGTGAGAGCGGTGATTTCCATACCTCTCGAATACACATTGTAGTCGCGAACACGGAAACGGCGTGCATGATCCGAATCCCAGGCTACCGACACATCGTCTTTGTCAGTTTCAGACCAGTCGTCATTGCGCGCCTTGGATACCATCTGCCGCAGTTCGGCCGGTAGTGCGTCAATATCGGCCTGCGATGGATTGGACACCAGCCGCGTACAGGCCTTGTCGGCAAAAATGCGCGCGAGAATGTCATCGTAAGTAGCTGCAGAGGCAACCAGATTATTAAGAGCATTGGCCTTTTTCGCCGCATCGGCGATTTCTTCGGCAGATATATCCACCTTGTTTATCAGCCATTTAGAGGCATTTGCTGTAGCATCCCAGCACACTACCGCTGCCGAGGCATCGCAGTGCATGTAGGCGTAGGGCCATGCAGAGGACTCGGGGCGCAATATATATTCCGATTCATTGTCGGTGGCCGATACAAGCAGTCGGGCGGTGTTGACGGTAGTGGACGAAGTGTTCCATTGCGCCGACACCTTATTGGACGAGTTGAGAT
>CAZAZA010000002.1:0-87506 GCA_964489495.1 uncultured Bacteroides sp. | reverse complement strand
CTCGATGGGTGTGGCTACGGCCTGCGACACGGTTAGTGCGCTTGCACCCGGATAAGAGGCCGAAATTTTTACTACCGGAGGCGTAATCTGCGGATACTGGTCGACCGGAAGAGATACAAGTCCTACGGCTCCGATAATGACTATCACTATCGAGAGCACGGCCGAGAATACCGGACGGTCGATAAAGAATGTCAGTTTCATTGCTCGGAATCGTTGTTATTGTTATAGATAGAGTCGCGTGATAATGTCGTTGCAGGGCGTTCAGGCTCGACCGGTCGTACACGTAAACCGGGCGACAGTTTGTGCTGTCCTTCGATCACAACGTTCTCTCCGGGTACGAGTCCCCGGTTGACGACTACGGCATTGTCAAGTTCGGGACCGAGTTCGACAAAGCGCTTTTCGACGGTGGAGTCGGGACGCATGACATATAGATACGCACCTCCCTTTTCAATTATGGCAGCTTTTACCGGTACGACGGTAGCATTCTCGCATACATCGAGAAGTAATTTCACACGGGTCGACTGTCCGGGGAGAAGTTCGCGGTCGGGATTAGGCATTTCGGCCCTCACTGAGAAAGTGCCGGTGTTTGGGTCGACCTGCGGTTCAGCGAAATCGACAAGTCCCCGGTGTGGGTAAGTGGAATTGTCGGCGAGTGTTATTGTTACGGAGGGTTGCCAGGATCTGTTTTTATCGTGATGACCAAGGTCTACGTTGCGTTCTTTGCTGCGGAGATAGTCGAGTGCGGTCATGCTGAAATCCACCAGTACAGTGTCGCTTTTGATGATTGTGGCGAGAAGTGACTTTCCTCCCGGGCCTACAAGCGTACCGAGGTCGACATGTCTTTCGGAGATATGACCAGAAAGAGGCGATGTGACTGTGGTGTAGCCGAGTTCGAGGCGAGCCTGCGCCAGGTCGGCCCTACTCATTTCAACGGCTGCTTTAGCTGTTTCGCAAGCAGCTATCGCATTGTCGAGGTCAAGCTGGCTCGCGGCGTTCTGCTCAAAAAGAGGCCTTATACGGTCAAGGTCGCGCTGGGTTTTGAGTGCCTGAGCCTCGTCTTTTTTTAGCTGTGCGGCCGCTTTGTCGGCTTTTGCCCGGTAAGTAGTGGGATTGATAATGAACAATGGCTGCCCTTTTCGGACGAATGTGCCTTCTTCAAAGCACATCTTCTCAAGATAACCTTCGACACGGGCACGTACTTCGACAAATTGCTGGGCACGTACGCGCCCCACATATTCGCCAAATATCTCAACATTGTCCTTCCATGCCGGAACTACCACCACGGTTGGAGTCTCTTTCTCTGATTTGTGGTTGTGGCGTGTGATAAACCAGATGGCCGTGACTGCCGAAATAGCGGCAACCACGCACCATGTTGTAAGTATAGCAGTTTTTTTAGTCTTGGCCATAACGTAACGGATGAATGATTTTTAATCCCTGTTGGTGATAATTGAAACAATCATCCGTGCGCAATGGTTCTATTTGTCCGAGTTTATGGCTTCGAGGAGCTTTACGGCATCGATATACGAGGCTATGCCCTCGGCTACTTGTTTGGCGTCGCGCATGGCATGTACGACAGTTGCGGGTCGGTTGGTTACGTCGCCCCCGGCAAAAACACCCTTTCGTGTGGTCATGCCGTAAGGTGTCTCGCGGGTAAGTACATAACCTTTCTCGTCGACTTCGATTCCGTCGGTTGTCGATACGATTCGTGAGGCGGGAAGGCTTCCGACAGCCTGAACGAGAAAGTCGGCGTCGCGTGATATGATACCTTCGGGTGTGCGTATGTCGACTGATGCAAGGCGCCAATCGTCTTTCGGGGTGATGTTGACCACTTCAGATTGCCACATGAATTTTACCCCTTCGCGTACGGCATCGTCATATTCGGCACGCAGAGCCGACATTTCATTAATAGTCTTATGGTATATTATCGTCACTTCCGACGCCCCCATGCGCAGGGCTGTACGGGCAGCATCGATGGCAGTATTCCCGCACCCGATAACATAAACTTTGTCGCCTTCTCCGATAATTACTTCGCTTTTGTCAACCAGCCCGTTCTCATACAATCCCACACGCCGCAGAAACCTTATTGCCTGGCGTACTCCGTGATGACGTATGCCGGGGATGGGCAGGCGGCGCGGGTTTCCGGTGCCTGTTCCCATGAAAATGGCGTCGAATCCCTGAGCGAAAAGGTCGTCAACTGTCAAGTCTTCACCGATTGTGGAATTTAGGTGTATTGGCACTCCCAGATTCTCAATTTTCTTGATTTCCCGGCGCACCACCTCTTTAGGAAGACGGTATTCCGGAATTCCGAACATCAGCACTCCGCCGGGTTCGGGTTCCATTTCAAATATTTCTACAGCAAATCCTCGCCTTGAGAGGTCTCCGGCGATTGTAAGACCTGCAGGTCCGCTGCCGATTACCGCAACGCGTCCACGAGACTTTTCAGGTATAGTCTCATGTGTGAGGCCGGCGTCAGAGTCGAAGTCGGCCACAAAGCGTTCGAGTTTGCCGATGTTTATGCCTTTACCTTGCTTGGCTAACACACAATTGCCTTCGCATTGCCGTTCGTGGGCACATACACGGCCGCACACTGCAGGCAAGTTGCTTTTTTCGTTGATTATATGCATGGCGTTGCCGAAGTTGCCTTTCGAAAGCTCGGCTATCCACAGGGGCATGTCGTTTCCTATCGGGCAGCCTTTCCGACAATTCGGCACCTTACATTTCAGGCAGCGTTGAGCTTCGCGAATGGCCTCGGACAGAGTATAGTTCTCGTTAACTTCTGATATTTCATTTCTCATATGTTCCATTTTTATAAACGGTGCAAAGTTACCACTTTTTATCCTAATGGTGTCATGAAACAGCGACACCGCTATAATTACCACAATAATCCTTGAAAAAATGTTTCAAAAAAATCAGATTATATTTGGCAGTCTCGGAAATGATGCTTAACTTTGCAGCGCAAAACCGAAATGGTGAGTTTAGCTCAGTTGGTTAGAGCGTCGGATTGTGGTTCCGAAGGTCGTGGGTTCGACCCCCACACCTCACCCTTCAAAGCAAGCAGCCTGCATCATTACGACGCAGGCTGCTTTTTCTATCTTATAATTGCAATTATAAGATAGAAATCGGGATGATTGAAATGAAAAATGTATTGGAGGGATGCAGTCTTTAGATGACAAATTCATCTATAAGACGAACAAAACAACATAGATACAACATCCTCAAAATACAACAATGACGAATATCACCAAAGCCATCACCTGCCTGTTAGTAGTACTGATGCATATTTCATGCACAGATGAAATAGATGCGGTAAATCCCCCTGAGACATCCGATAAGACTATATCCGGCACATTGCCGGTATTGTATATAGATACTGAAAATAATGCACCTATTGCGTCCAAGGAGGTGTATATAAATGCTACGTATCGACTTGATCCGATGGAAATGAAAGGAATCGAAGCTCTCGGAACTGAGACGGAACCACTTCCGATGCAGATTCGCGGCAGAGGACACTCGTCATGGAAGGGTGCTAAAAAGCCATACAAATTAAAGCTGGGTAAGAAGACTGCGATAATGGGTATGCCTAAAAACAAACATTGGGCGTTAGTGAAACCAACTGAAAATACTGTCGCCGGTTTACAGTTGGGTAAACTCATGAATATGGCATGGACTCCGAGTTTCCGGCCAGTCGAGGTTGTATTGAACGATGACTATATCGGCCTATATTTTCTTACCGAAACCATACGCATTGATGAAAACAGGGTAAATATCTATGAACAACAGGACAAGGAAACAAACCCAGACTTGATAAAAGGTGGCTGGCTTGTCGAAGTTGACAATTATCTTGATGAAGATCAGGTTACTATTCCTGAGTGTAGCAAGTGGAGTCTGACTCTGCGATACCACTCGCCCGAAGATTTGTCTGATGCTCAGTTGCTGTGGCTTACGGATGAGTTCAAATCAATCAACGCAGCCGTCTATTCAGCCGACAAGACTTCAACCGTCTGGGAAGATTACATCGATGTTGAAAGCATGTCCCGTTTCTTCATATTACAGGAAGTCATGGATAATCCCGATGGATTTCATGGTAGTTTCTATCTCCATAAGGACCTGTCAGACAATGCTAAATGGATAGCCGGTCCTATATGGGATTTAGTCTGCTACAACCGCGAGAAAACCGATTACACCTTCCGAATGAAAGTCCATTACGGATTTACACCTCACTGGATAGGCGAGATTATTCAATACGACAGTTTCTGTAAAGCTGTTGAACGAGTGTGGCGTGAGGTTTATCCGGCTCGATTGTCAGAGATTTATAATCAGATTGACGAAATTGTATTACCGCTTGGAAGTGCATGGGCTAATGATTGTGCAAGATGGAATGGAGACCCGACACAGACTGCCCAACTCCGCGCAGACCGTATCAAAAACGCTCTTCGGCGCAACATCGAATGGTTTGACAATCATCTTCCTGCAAGTCAATATGCTTCCATGCAAATGCCAATGGAAGACAAAGCCGATACCTCTGTCTCAGTCTATAACCTTCAAGGCATATTTATTGGAAAATTCAAGAATGAAATTGAGGCAATTTCAAATCTTAAAAAAGGTATCTACTTCATAAACAAAAAAAATAATTAAAATTGAATGATATCTGATCGGTTCCGTTCATGTTATTGAATTGAGAAATTGGACTTGGAGCACGTCGGAGGGGAACAGGAATCAAGTTGCCAGCCTTGTTTTTATCATGCCGGTGTAAAAATCTCATGATTTTTAGCTACATTTGCATACGAATAGCCAAACGATGTTTTCAATGAATATAACGACTGATAACATCCTTTTGTGGACTATATATGCAATATAGGAAACGCTTTGGGGGGGTGAGATTATGAAAGGTTTAGATAAAAATATGTAAGAAGTAGAAAAGGAATATGTCTATACAGAGTGAAGCGGCGTTGGAAGCCGGACTAATCGCCACACTTCAGCAGATGGATTATGAATATGTCCAAATTGCTGAGGAGGAAAATCTTCAAGCCAATTTCAAAAGGCAGTTGGAGGTGCACAACCGTAAACGGTTGGCAGAACATGGCCGTACAGAATTTACAGATGAGGAATTTGAAAAGATACTCATTCACCTTGAGGGCGGCACACGGTTTGAAAAGGCGAAAAAACTCCGCGACCTTTATCCGCTTGACACGGCAGATGGAAAGCGTATTTGGGTGGAATTTCTGAATAGGCAGCAGTGGTGTCAGAATGAATTTCAGGTTTCCAATCAAATCACGGTAGAGGGTCGTAAGAAGTGCCGTTACGATGTGACTATTCTTATAAACGGTCTGCCATTGGTGCAGATTGAACTGAAACGCCGGGGGGTAGAACTCAAACAGGCATATAATCAGATACAGCGTTACCATAAGACATCATTCCACGGATTGTTTGATTATATCCAGCTATTCGTTATCTCCAATGGTGTCAATACACGCTATTTTGCCAACAACCCGAACAGTGGCTATAAATTCACTTTCAACTGGACTGATGCTGTCAATGTTCCGTTTAACGAACTGGATAAGTTTGCCGCATTTTTCTTGGAGAAATGCACTCTTGGTAAAATCATCGGTAAATACATAGTGCTTCATGAGGGTGACAAATGCTTAATGGTGCTTCGCCCATACCAGTTCTATGCAGTAGAAAAGATTTTGGATAAAGTAAAGAACTCCAATGATAACGGCTATATATGGCATACCACAGGAGCCGGAAAGACCTTGACTTCATTCAAGGCCGCCCAACTTGTTTCCGAACTGGACGATGTAGATAAAGTGATGTTTGTGGTTGACCGCCATGACCTTGACACTCAAACTCAATCAGAATATGAGGCATTTGAGCCGAATGCCGTGGATGGTACGGATAACACAGACGAACTTGTAAAACGGTTACACAGCAATTCAAAGATAATAATCACGACCATACAGAAACTTAATGCCGCCGTCAGCAAGACGTGGTATAGCAGCAAGATAGAAGCCATACGTCATTCCCGTGTCGTGATGATATTTGATGAATGTCACAGAAGCCATTTCGGTGACAGTCATAAGCGGATAATGAAGTTCTTTGACAATGCGCAAGTGTTCGGTTTCACCGGAACGCCTATCTTTACCGAAAATGCAGTGGACGGACATACTACAAAAGAGGTCTTTGGAGATTGTCTCCACAAATATCTCATCAAGGATGCCATTGCTGATGAAAACGTGCTGGGCTTCCTTGTGGAATACTATCATGGAAATGAGGATGTGGAAAAAGGCAATGCCAACCGCATGGAAGAAATTGCAAAATTCATTCTCAACAACTTCAATAAATCCACATTTGACGGTGAGTTTGATGCATTGTTTGCGGTGCAGTCCGTACCGATGCTCATACGTTATTATAAGATATTCAAGTCTTTGAAACCGAATATCCGTATAGGAGCAGTGTTTACATACGGAGCAAATAACAGCCAAGATGACGAGCAGACAGGTATGGGTACAGGGCAGTTTGTCAGCGAAAGCGTGGGTGAAGCTGATGAACTGCAAGCCATCATGGATGATTATAACAAGATGTACGGCACCGCCTATTCTACCGAAAATTTCCGCGCGTACTATGATGACATCAACCAGCGCATGAAAAAGAAGAAAGCGGACATGAAGCCGCTTGACCTCTGCTTGGTTGTGGGTATGTTCCTTACGGGCTTCGACAGTAAGAAACTCAACACACTTTATGTGGATAAGAACATGGAGTATCATGGCCTTTTGCAAGCATTCAGTCGCACAAACCGTGTGCTGAATGAGAAAAAGCGTTTTGGCAAAATAGTTTGCTTCCGCGACTTGAAAAACAATGTTGACACGTCTATTAGGCTGTTCAGTAACTCTGACAATCCCGAAGATATTGTCCGTCCTCCATTTGAGGAAGTGAAAAAGGAATACCAACAGTTGACTACTGATTTCTTGCAGAAATATCCAGCACCAAAAAGCATCGACCTGTTGCAGACCGAGAAAGACAAAAAAGATTTCGTGTTGGCTTTTCGTGACATTATCCGTAAACATGCAGAAATCCAGATATATGAGGACTATACAGATGATGCGGATGACCTTGGCATGACCGAACAGCAATTCAATGACTATAAAAGCAAGTATCTTGACATTACAGTGGGATTTATAGAACCTCCTGTAGCTTATTCAATGGTTGCAGAAGACCCTGTTCCATACGGTGATAGTCAGGGGCTGGAAGATATAGATTTCTGCCTTGAACTCCTGCACAGCGACATTATCAATGTAGCCTATATTCTTGAACTCATAGCTAATCTTAATCCATACAGCAATGATTATGTGGAGCGGCGTAAGAATATTATTGACACTATGATAAAGGATGCAGAAATGCGTAGTAAGGCGAAACTTATTGACGGCTTCATCCAAAAGAATGTAGATGAGGACAAGGATAACTTTATGGCTGAACGCAAAAAAGCGGATGGTACAAGTGAACTGGAAGAACGTCTTAACAACTATATTTCTGCCGAGCGAGAAAAGGCTGTAAAATCATTGGCACAAGATGAAGGTCTTTCCTCTGACGTGCTTAACTATTACTTGAAGGAGTATGATTACCTTCAGAAAGAGCAACCTGAAATCATCCAAAAGGCTCTCAAAGAGAAACATCTCGGTCTGATAAAGACAAGAAAAGCATTGACTCGGATCATGGATAGGTTGCATAATATTATAAAAATTTTTAATTGGGATTAAGTAGATTATGGAGAAAAATATATACATAATTAGGTGGTATGGACCTTTTGTTGATATGGAAAGTGCGAGAGAATGGGATAAACTAAATAATATTCCATGTAGTCTATATTTAATAAGTGGAATGAAAAAATATGCTAAGACATCCATACACTATTATTTAGGGAAAGCAGAACGCAATTATATAACTGATAGATTTAAGGATAAAGATCATCATATCAATGACTTTTCAAGGACCAAGGAAATCTGGGTTGGCTGTTTTGCAAACAAAAACGCGACTCACAATGATATAATGCTTGTAGAAAACATGCTTACATCATATTTTGTTGGTGAGGTTGGTGAAGACAAGATGCTTAATAAAATAAATTTCGGTCTCCCTGCAAGCAATGTATATGTTTTATCTGAATGGATTAACCCATACACTAAATTAGCTTGGGGAAAACTTTCAAGAAATTCCCCTGCGAACATCGTCGCTGATGTCATTATCAATAAAGCCAATGATATCGCATATAATTATTATTTATATGTTTCAAAGAAATTAAAAAAGCAAGATAGGAAATAACAATATGAGCGAAGAATTACAACAGAAACTCCGTGACCAACTTTGGGAAGTAGCTAACAAGTTGCGCGGTAATATGTCAGCCAGTGATTTCATGTATTTCACTTTGGGCTTTATTTTCTACAAGTACCTGTCGGAGAAGATTGAGGTTTACATGAACAATGCCTTGATTGACGATGATGTTACCTTTAAGGAATTGTGGGAAATGAATGATGCTGATGCTGCTGAACTACAAGAAGAAGCCAGGAAACAATGTTTGGAAGGCATTGGCTATTTCATAGAGCCAGAGTTCTTGTTTTCGTCAGTAATAGAGACTATCAAACGAAAAGGAAACATCCTTCCAAAATTGGAACGTTCCTTGAAACGTATTGAGGATAGCACACTGGGGCATGACAGTGAGGAAGATTTCGGAGGATTGTTCTCCGATATAGATTTGGCTTCGCCTAAATTGGGAAAGACCGCCGATGACAAGAATACCCTCGTCAGCAATGTCCTTCTTGCGTTGGATGACATAGATTTTGGTGTTGAAGCATCACAAGAGATAGACATCTTGGGCGATGCCTACGAATACATGATTTCTCAGTTTGCTGCCGGTGCAGGAAAGAAAGCCGGAGAGTTCTATACACCGCAGGAAGTCAGCCGTATTTTGGCAGAGATTGTATCTATCGGACACCAACGTTTGCGCAATGTCTATGACCCAACTTGCGGTAGTGGCTCTTTGTTGCTCCGTGCTGCAAGTATCGGTAAAGCTGTGGATATTTACGGACAGGAAAAAAATCCTACAACTTACAACCTTGCCCGAATGAATATGTTGCTTCACGGTATCAGATTCAGCAACTTCAAAATTGAGAATGGCGATACGCTTGAATGGGATGCTTTTGGTGAAACACAATTTGATGCCGTTGTCGCAAATCCTCCGTTCTCAGCCGAATGGAGTGCTGCCGACAAGTTCAACAATGATGATCGTTTCAGCAAGGCAGGACGGCTTGCGCCGAAGAAGACTGCCGACTACGCTTTCATTCTGCACATGATTTACCACTTGAATGAGGGCGGCACGATGGCTTGTGTGGCTCCTCATGGTGTGTTGTTCCGTGGTAATGCGGAAGGTGTCATCCGTCGTTTCCTCATAGAGAAGAAAAACTATATTGATGCCATTGTCGGTTTACCAGCCAACATATTCTATGGAACGAGCATTCCGACTTGCATTCTCGTTTTCAAAAAATGCCGTAAAGAGGATGACAATATCCTGTTCATTGATGCCAGCAAGGAGTTTGAGAAGGTGAAGACGCAGAACAAGCTCCGTCCGCAGCACATCCAGAAGATAGTGGAAACTTATCGTGACCGTAAGGAAATAGAAAAGTACAGTCATCTTGCAACCTTAAAGGAGGTGGAAGAGAACGACTATAACTTGAATATTCCCCGTTATGTAGATACCTTTGAAGAGGAAGAACCTATCGACATCAAGGCGGTAATGGCTGAAATCAAGGAACTGGAAGCCAAGCGTGCTGAGTTGGATAAGGAGATTGAGGTATATCTGAAAGAATTGGGAATAGTGGAATAAAATTATAATTGGCTCATGGAATATCTGGACTTCCAAAAATTGATTGATGCACTTGTAGCTCGTCCCAAGGAAACAGAATGGATAGAGTTTAAACACAACTTCCATTCTAAAGAAGAAATAGGTGAACGTATTTCTGCGTTAGCTAATAGTGCCTATTTATGCAATATGCCTTTCGGATATATCGTATATGGGGTAGATGACGATAGTCATGATATAATTGGAACAGACCTATACGGCAAGCAAAAGATGGTAGGCAATGAAGAACTGGAGTCTTGGCTATCAACAAGGCTTAATCCCCGTATTGATTTTGAGGTAATTGACGATTTTGATTACGAGGACTGCGGTCATGTTTGTATTTTCAAAATTCCGGCTACAGTAAACCGACCTGTGAGTTTCCTGCATGAAGCGTATGTCAGAGTTGGTTCTATTACCAGAAAACTCAAGGATTTTCCTGCCAAAGAAGCCAAAATATGGAAGGGAGGACAAAAAGCATTGGAGAAGATCTTACTCAAAAAAGGACTGTCACCCCAAGAAGTCCTTACTCTTTTGAGTGCTGAGACCTATTTTGATATGATGCACATCCCTCTACCACAAGATACCAAAGGCATTATGGAACGTTTTGTTTCAGAAAGCCTTATACAACAGGACGAGGTCGGCTACAGTATTACAGAACTCGGAGCGTTGCTGTTTGCAAAATTCCTTGGAGATTTTGATGGACTGAAACGTAAGGTTGTCAGGGTTATAGTGTATAAGGGTAAGAGCAAATTGGAAACGATACGTGAGCAAGTCTTTGATAAAGGTTATGCAATAGGCTTTGAGAGCATGGTTTCATGGATAAACAGCCAACTTCCTGCAAATGAGGAAATCGGACAAGCTCTTCGAAAAGATGCAAGAATGTACCCAGAAATAGCTATAAGAGAGTTGGTAGCCAATATGCTTATCCACCAAGATTTTGCAGAGCAAGGATTTCCTATGGTAGAGATTTATTCCGACCGCATAGAAATATCTAATCCCGGACAACCTCTTATCAGTGTAGAGCGTTTTATTGACGAATACCAGTCACGCAACGATTCCCTTGCAGACATCATGAGAAGAATGGGTATCTGTGAGGAAAAAGGCAGCGGTATGGATAAAACGATTTTCAGCATCGAACTATTTCAATTGCCACCACTTCGTTTTCAAGTGCAGGAAAGCAGAACTACAGCAACGGTGTTCTCATACCGCAAGTTTGCAGACATAGATAAGAACGAAAGGGTTAGGGCTTGTTACCAACACGCTTGTTTGAGGTATGTCTCTAATGACAAAATGAATAACCAGTCGCTTCGTGCCCGTTTGGGAATCGAAGACAAGAACTATCCTATGGCCTCACGTATTATCAAAGATGCGCTGGAAGCGAGGGTGATAAAAGAGGAAAATCCTGATGGTGGCTCAAGGCATAACTATATACCTTATTGGGCATAATTCATGTAACTGGTATGTAACTGAGCGGGGTGAAAATTGGCGGTAGCAATTATAAAACAATGAATATCAAGGAATATTTTGTGTAACTGGCATGTAACTGAGAATTTATAAAAGACAGCAATGATAAATCTGAGAATATTAAGTTGGTCGAATACGGTAATTTCTGCAACAGCCTGTTGCAGTTTTAGAAAGGACACAAATAACCAGTAGCAGACAGCGACCTGTTTACGTAATTAGATTCATAAAAATAAAGAATGACTATGGCAGAAAATAGAGATAAAAAAGTCCTTAATGTTCCCCCTTTGAGATTTCCGGAGTTCAGTGGGGAGTGGGAAGAGCATACGCTTTCTGAATATTTGGAGTTCAAGAATGGTCTTAATCCAGACGCTAAACGTATTGGAAGTGGACTACCATTCATTTCCGTTATGGATATTCTTGCAGAAGGAGTTATCACATATAATAGTATTCGAGGTAAGGTTGATGCTACTGAAAAAGAAATAGAATGTTTCGGAGTGAAAGACGGAGATTTGCTATTCCAACGTAGCTCAGAAACATTGGAGGATGTTGGACGAGCTAATGTGTACATGGATAATCGTACCGCCATTTATGGAGGCTTTGTTATTCGTGGTCGTAAAATCTGCAATTATGATCCTTTGTTCTTTAAGTATTTGCTTGCTACGCCATTAGCGCGCAAAAGAACTTGCAGGATGGGGGCAGGAGCACAACATTTCAATATTGGACAGGAAGGATTATCCAAAATATCATTATATTTTCCATCAATCGAGGAACAGAGAAAAATAGCTGGATTACTATCTTTCATAGACAAGCGCATTGCAACCCAAAACAAAATCATTGAGAAATTGGAATCCTTAATCAAGGGAATTGCACAGAATGTAGCTTGCAACAATAAGCCCAATATTCGCTTATCGGAATGCTTGAAATGTAGCTCTTCAACGCTACAAGAGAGCGATGTTTGTGAAAACGGCACATACCCTGTGTATGGTGCAAATGGCATCGTTGGCTATCTCAATAATTATAACACAGAGAAAGAAGCCGTCTTTATTATTAAAGATGGTTCTGGTGTTGGGACAGTTTCTTATGTCACTGGCAAATGCTCTGCAACAGGTACATTGAACACCTTACAAGCAAAAGAAGGTTATTCACTTCAATACCTTTACTATATGCTGAAAGTGTTCAACTTTGAAACTTATAAAACAGGCATGGCTATACCTCACATATATTTCAAGGATTATGGTAAAGCCAAAATATTTTGCCCATCATATACAAAACAGCTCAAATATGTGGGATTACTATCAGCAATAGATAACGAACTATCAGCAGAACAGAGTATTTTAACCGACCTTCGTTTGCAGAAGCAATATTTGCTCCGTCAGATGTTCATATAAACATTTGGCGAAGTAGGAATTGCTTTTGTTTTCGATAGTATTCTCCCAACACGATAGCCTCCTTTTCTCTTTCTGTGATGGCATTTAACATTTTGGCGATAACCTTTTGCTCCGCCATCGATGGAAAACGATGCTTGGTATTGAAGTAATCTGTTATAGATACATTCAACAGGCCATGATTCCTTGCCCCTTCGTCTGCTATATCAGACAATCCTTTATGCCATTTGGTTGATTCAAAGTAATAGGTGAGAAAATCAGAATCAACTATGGTTTCATTTATTTTGAAGCATATATAAAGAGTTGATAGAACACCTTCGTCACAATTGTCCAATCGTTTGACAGTTCCCCAATCATATCCAGCAGAGTAACTTCTGTTATAAGCAAACTCTCCTTTATGAAGTAAGTAATATCCTGTAATATTTTCACTTGCAACTGATTTATTGAAGAAAGAATCTTGATTAACTAAACCGTATTGAGCAGCGATAGTTAACACTAATGAACACTTGGCATCCTTGTTCTTGGTTGCAATGCGAGAGCAAAAAGCACTCATCTTATAGGTTGTCAGTGGTTGCTCAAATCCTTTAATACGACATACAGGTTGTTTTTGGTTTGGTGGGCAAAAGACCTTTTCAATAATCGCAGACTTTAGTTTCTTTAAATCCTCAATGATTTTGTTTTGGGTCGCAATGCGCTCTTCTATTAGTTGCAGTAATTTTGCGACTTTTGTTTGTTCTTTGGTGGACGGAATAGCAATTTTAATAGATTTAATTTGTTCAAAATTTAAGCCTTGTCTATTTCCGCCTGCTTGAAAACTATCTATTTGTCTTTGACCATAATTGGACAATAAAAAGTTGCAGAGAAATGAAGGTATGAGACTTTCTTTAGTACGAATAATGCAGACATGCTGATTAACATTACCACCTACTACCTGCTCATTCACTAATGCACTACGTCCAATAGATGCTCCTGTAATATTAAGCAACACGTCTTCTAATTTTAACTCTGTGCTCTTTTGACGTAGATGTGTCTCTTCGTCAATAAAAGCAATATCATCCAATATAAGATGTCCCAAGCCTACATTCTGACTACGAACAAAAGGATGCCCATCCATTTTATATACAGATTCGCCTCCTCTTGGCGTTACACCACTACCCACTTTGATAGCCAATTCCCCAATCTTACATTTCTCCCACTCCCCACTGAACTCCGGAAATCTCAAATGGGGAACATCGCTCATTATATTTCTCTAATTATAGAGCTTATCATTAAATGAACAACATGAGTAACAAAACAATTAGAGAAATTGCGGTAGCTTGGAAAGAGTACAAGCGACCCTATGTGAAGCAGTCTACAATGGCGGCTTATGTATTGATCTTGGAGAACCACATTATTCCTTGTTTCGGTGATAGTGATTCGCTCCATGAAAAGGAAGTGCAGGCTTTCGTCCTGCAAAAGTTAGAAAAAGGATTGAGCATCAAATCCGTCAAGGACATTCTGATAGTCCTAAAAATGGTGATGAAGTACGGGGTCAAAAATGAATGGATGAATTATTACGAATGGGATATAAAGTACCCAACGGCCTCTGCGAATAAGGAACTGGAAGTGCTGTCTGTAGCCCATCATAGGGCAATTCTGAACTATATCCAGAGTCATTTCACCTTTACAGGGCTTGGCATTTATATCAGCCTTAGCACAGGGCTACGTATCGGGGAAATATGTGCTTTGAAATGGAGCGATGTCAATGTGGCTGACGGCACTATAACCGTCAGTCGTACCATTGAACGCATCTATATCATTGATGGAGAGAAGAAGCACACAGAACTTGTCATCAACACACCCAAGACCCAAAACTCTTGCCGTGCAATACCTATGAGCAAAGAATTACTCACAATGATTAAGCCGTTAAAAAAGGTTGTCAATGATGATTTCTATGTGCTTACCAATGACGAGTACCCTACAGAACCACGCACATACCGCAACTACTACAACAAATTGATGACCAAACTTGGAATTCCCAAATTGAAGTACCATGGGCTGCGCCACAGTTTTGCCACACGCTGCATTGAAGCCGGGTGTGACTATAAAACAGTGAGTGTTCTGTTAGGACACTCCAACATTTCAACCACGCTCAACCTCTATGTCCATCCCAATATGGAACAAAAGAAGCGTTGTATTAGTAAAATGATAAAATCGTTGGGAAAATAGGTGTATTATTCGATAAACGCGGACATGGGAGAACCCAGGTCCGCGTTTGTACCGGATATGAGGATGAATTAGATACGTACTTTTTTAGTAGATGAGGTGCCGTCGGTTGCGGTGGCGTCGATGGTGTAGATGTCGATTCGTGCGGCCTCTTTGTTCACAACGACTGTGCCGTCGGGACTGATCTTCAGACTTATCTTGATTTTTTAATTATTATTCCACATTTCAGCAATTTGCTCGGGAGAAAGTTCGGAAAGAAGGTCGACGGTGAGGTCGGCAAGCGGTTCGACAGTGGTACGTGGGTAAGTGGTCGCTACCGCCACTACCTTGCCGCCGGCAGCCCGACCGGCTTTTAGCCCTTGGAGAGAGTCTTCAAAAACGCAACAGTCAGCCGGGGCTATTCCGATCTTCTCCGCCCCCAGTCTGTAGCCTTCGGGGTCGGGTTTGGAGTGCTTCACCATGTCTCCGTCGACAACGAATTTAAAACGGTCGAGGAATCCCGGGAGCTGTCGTCTAAGTTCTTCCATTTTCAGAGAGTCGCTGCTTGTCACCAAAGCCATGGGAATGCCGGAATTGGAGAGTGAGTCGAGAAAACTCTCAACTCCGGGATACAGCTCGTACTTCATATGCAGCTGGAAGTCTTTGAGTCGTGAGGTAATGTCGTCACGCACAGCCTTAGAGTCATAGTGCAAGAGTATTTTTTCGAGTGTAGTGCCCTTGATGGCGCATGCGTAGTCAGGAATACCGGTGGGGTAAATCGATTCAATATTGTCCCAAAAAACTGTATAACGGCTCTCGCTGTCAATCAGCACGCCGTCAAGGTCGAATAAAGCTCCAAATTGTTTCATGCTGCAAAATTAATAACAAATGGGGAATTATGATTAACTTTGCAGGTCATGACAAAAAAATCATATATTGTTACTGCCTTTGCGGCGATAATGCTTGCTGCCTGCTCGGGGCAAGGCAAGCATGCTTCTGGCAAATATACGGCTGTGGTGAGTGTTGAGCCGCTACGCGAGATTGTGGGAACGATTGCCGGGCCCGAATGGGAGGTCGCCTCTTTGCTGCAGCCGGGAAGCGATCCTGAGACATTCGATCCCACTGTGGCTACTTTAAGGCGGGTTGCCGATGCAGATGCCTTTTTCACAACCGGCTTGCTCGCTTTCGAGCAGTCGCTTGCCGGGCGTCTCGACAAGGACGGCGACGGAGCGGTGGCTCTATCTGACGGTGTGTCGCTCATCGACGGCACGCATGGTGACTATATAGCCGATCCGCATATATGGGCATCAGTCAGAAATGCTCAGGTTATGGCTCGGAACGCGGCCGAAGGCCTGGCAGCGGCTGATCCTGCCCATGCCGGTGATTATCGTCTACGTGCCGACTCGCTTATTGCCGTATATTCGCGAGTCGACAGGCGCATTGACTCAATGCTGCGGCTTACGCCGGCACGCGCTTTTTTGGTGCGCCATCCCTCGCTGACATATTTTGCTCGCGATTACATGCTCGAGCAGGTAGCGGTCGGAGCTGATAACAAGGAATTGTCCATAGCGTCGGTGCGACGCGCGATAGATGAGGCCGGGCAGGCCCGTGCCGCCATATTCTTTGTGGAATCGGAGGAAGATATCAAGAGAGTGTCACAGATTGCTTCAGATCTTGACATACCTGTTTCGGTATTCAATCCTCTTTCATCTGATATCGCAGGGCAACTTACCGAAGTAGCCATAAAAATGGCCGAACGAAATCCGCGTAAATGAAGATAATATCACTCGAGCACATCACTGTGCGGCGCGGCAACCGTACGAATCTCGACGATGTCAGCCTTGATGTCGGGCGAGGCGATTTTGTGGCTGTAACCGGTCCGAACGGCGGTGGAAAAACCACTCTTCTCCGCGTGATACTCCGATTGCTCAAGCCTGATAGTGGCTCGGTCACATATTATGATAAGTCGGGACACTCGACAGGCCGGCTTTCGATAGGATATTTGCCACAGAAAAACATGATCGATTCGAGATTCCCGATCACGGTAAGGGAGGTAATCGAGTCGGGGCTGATGGGTGTCGGACACGCAGACCGGTCGGTGTCGCGTCAGCTGGTGGATGAAATGATAGCCGATGTCGGTCTTGAGACACATTCTGACGCTGCAATCGGAACTCTGTCGGGCGGACAGATGCAGCGCGCGCTTCTCGGGCGAGCCCTTATATCCGCGCCGGAACTGCTTGTGCTCGACGAACCTCTGAGTTATGTCGACAAGCAGTTTGAACATCGTATATACGAGATACTTGCCGATGTGAGGTGTCGGTCAACTGTCATACTCGTATCGCACGAGATGTCGGCGATAGCTCCGTTGGCTAACCGTCATATCATTATCGACAGGCAGCTTTCCGAATGTCAGGCAAGATGCCATACGGTGCATTATGATTGCGATGAGCCGGCAGCAAACGACCGTATCATGTAATATGCAATTATAGCTCCGACAACGGCTCCGGCAGTGTCTGCAAGCCAGTCGGCAGTGTCGGCACTTCTTCCGATACCCATTGCTCCCTGGGCGACTTCGACAGCTGCCCCGGCGAGAGAAGATATCACAGCCGATACGGTTGCGACCCGACCAGCTTTCATCACAGCAAGTGACTCACGGCGCAGGTGAGTCGCATAGTCGAGGGAAGCTATCCAGCACAAGCCGCCAAACATTATAAAGTGTACAATCTTGTCCATATGTGGGACACGTGGTATGTCGTCGGGGTCAATATCAAAGCGTGCAAGAGTCAGATATGCGATAGCAGCCGCCACCACTGCAGTCGACAACCATGCCGGAATGTGGCTTATAATAGATGTAGCTTTGCTGACGAATCGGTTCATGATAGATGAAAAATTGTTTGGAATGCGCAAAATTACGACCAATAATCCTTAAAAAGAGTTAAAATTGTGCTTGTGACAATATTGTAACAAGGTCGTTGCACCGGTGTAATATGACCACCTTAATTTTGCAACGTAAATTAACGAAGACAAGTTCAGGCCACTGCCTGACTCAAGATATATAATCATTATACCATATACGTAACGGAAAAACGGTAGCAAATAGAAGTAAATTTTGTGTAGTTAATAGACCAATCATACATACGGGATTCTCCGACCGGAGAATCCCTATATTTTTTCGTCAAAACCTGAAAAAAGGAAGGTTGAAACTTTCAACCTTCCTCCTTTGCATGTATTACTTTCGTATCATTCTACCTTGTGGAGTTCGTGGCCCATGCGGGCTTTCTTGGTGTGCATGTAGCAAGAGTTGTATTCGTTGGGCGCAACTTCGATAGGCACATTTTCAACAACCTCGAGACCGTAACCTTCGAGTCCGATACGTTTCATCGGATTGTTTGTCATCAGTCTCATTTTGCGTATACCGAGCAAATGAAGTATCTGTGCTCCGACACCATAGTCGCGCTCGTCAGCCTTGTGGCCGAGGTGGAGGTTGGCATCCACTGTGTCAAGGCCCTCTTCCTGAAGTTTGTAGGCGGCAATCTTATCCATTAGTCCTATTCCGCGACCCTCCTGGCTAAGATAAACCAATGCTCCTCGACCGGCCTTTTCGATCATTCGCATGGCCTCGTGCAGCTGTTCGCCGCAGTCGCAACGCTTGGATGCGAAAATGTCACCGGTGGCGCATGAAGAATGGACGCGGACAAGCACGGGTTCGTCGGTGGTCACGTCTCCTTTTATCAAGGCGATATGTTCAAGTCCGCTGATTTTTTCACGGAATGGTATCAGGTGAAAATCTCCGAAGGCTGTAGGCATCTTTACCTCTACACCTTGTTCCACGAGCATTTCGTTCTGAAGGCGGTAGGCTATAAGATCGCGTATCGACACAAGTTTAAGACCCCACTCATCGGCTTTGCGGCGCAGCTGCGGCAGGCGTGCCATTGTTCCGTCCTCGTTGAGGATCTCGATCAGTGTAGCTGCCGGGTACAGTCCGGCCAGCCGTGCGAAGTCGATAGCGGCTTCGGTGTGCCCGGCTCTCTGGAGCACTCCGAGCGGCTGGGCATATAGCGGATGGACATGCCCGGGACGGCCGAAATCGGATGGTTTTGCATCGGGCGAGGCAAGCCAGTTGATTGTGGCTGCACGGTCATGGCAGCTCACGCCAGTAGTGCATCCGGGAAGTTTGTCGACAGTGACAGTGAAGGGAGTCCCAAGCATCGATGTGTTGTCGGAAACCTGATGGGGAAGGCCAAGTTCCTCGCATCGTTCAGTTGTAATGGGGGCGCACAATTCGCCACGGGCATTTGTAACCATGAAATTCACCGATTCAGGTGTCGCTTTCTCGGCGGCCATAATGAGGTCGCCCTCATTTTCGCGGTCTTCGTCATCGACAACGATTATAAACTTGCCATTGCGATAGTCTTCGATCGCCTCTTCGATAGAGTTAAGTTTTATATTGTCCATTTCACTTATGATTTTCATCGTTCATGAGCATCTGCAGTATCTCGTCACACGACCTGCTGATACCCTTGTATTCGTTAACAAGCCCTGACTGTTCTCTGGTACCTATCAGCCATAGAGGTACGCCTATCGGCAGAAGTATGGCAAGAATCCATCCTAACCACCGTTTGGTTGCAGGGTGATACACCCATAGGTTGCGGAGAACCGGAATATCCATCAGTTTCGCCACTATCATTTTGTTGCGCGAGTTTGATAGGTGTTCGACTATATCTTCTGCTTCGACCGCTATGCTGTGGGTGGTTGAAGGAGGGTATCCTACGGTGAAATACTCACGGTATGATTGCCGGCGCGAGTGAAGGGCCACAAATTCGGAGCAACGGTCACGAAGCTGTTCGAGTTGTGCGACAGCACGTGGTTTGTCGACTTCGTCGATAATAACCTCCTTAAATTCGACCTTACGGACCTCATGACGGCCGATGAGCTTGCGGAAGAAGTTCGCGTAAGCGTCGGCGTTGAACACCGCCGAATCGTTGACGGCCTTATATGTAAGAAAGATACCGAGCGGCAGCAATATGAACGAACTGAGCCATATCCCTTCCCAGACTTCAAGGTGTCCGTCACGGGCGAGTTTGTATCCGGTGTTGTCGATGATGTAATATACAATAAACAGAAGTACTGAAATCACGAGCGGCATTCCGAGGCCGCCTTTGCGGATTATGGCTCCGAGAGGAGCTCCTATAAAGAAGAAAATAATGCATGCGAACGACAATGTGAATTTCTTCATCAGTTCAATTCCATGTCGGCGTATGGTTTTGATTTCATCCTTATAAGGATAACTCTTGAACTCAACATCCTGATGCTGGCGTTTGGCTTTCTGGAGGGCCGCGTTAAGATAATTCACCCTGTGTGAGGAAGAGGCACCTGAAAAAAGCGAGTCGATATTCAAGGGACGTGAATCGGCCGGACGTGTTTTGCGGTTTATACCGAAATATGGGTATGTGCGCAGCTCGTTGCCGTAGCTTAGACCAAGGCTGTCGACAATGAGCGTCACAGAATCTATGGTGGCCTGTAGTTCGGCAATATTCTTACCTACATATTGATTACGCATTCCGCCTTCGTCAAGACGGTTGAAATTGGCGTCGAACTGCACGAGTATTTCTTTTTCGTCGAATGACTCGCGCCTGTAAGGCACGTTTGCGCTTGCCGTCGTGGCTTCGCGCAGATTTTCGAACGACTCGCCGGTCCATAGATGCAGATAAAGATGCGTCTTGTCGTCAGTAAAAGCGAGTTTCCCGGAATCGGCGAGAATAATTGATGAATTTTCAAAACCGTTCGACACATTATATATCATAAGGTCGTAGAGCGTGCCTGTTTCGGGGTTCTTTTTCTTGACGAACAAATTGTAACCCGGTATCTGGTCGTAGAATACTCCCTCTGGAATTTCGACTTCCGGCGACTTCTGGCGCATGGAGTAGAGCAGAGTCCACATTTTTGTCTGGGCAATAGGCAAGACATTGTTCTGAAAGAAAAAAGCACCTATTGCAATCAACACCATAAGCCATATCAGCGGTCGCATAGACCTGATGAGCGAAATTCCGGCGGCCTTCATCGCAGTCAGCTCGAAACGTTCGCCAAGATTACCGAAAATCATAAGCGAAGCCAGCAGCAACGACAACGGCAATGCCAGCGGCACCATAGTGAGGGCCGCATAGAAAAAGAGCTCTGCGATGACACCTACCCCCAGTCCTTTGCCGACAAGGTCGTCGACAAACCTCCATAGAAACTGCATCAGCACTATGAACAGGCATATAAAGAAAGTCATGGACAACAGAGGCACAAAACTCTGCAGCATGAACAGGTCGAGGCGTTTTATCTTGAATTTTCTTAAGCGCATCTTGAAAACGTCGGGTCGTAATCTTTACCCGATGCAAAGTTACAAAAGTAATCGGTAACAACCAATTTTTCATCTTTAGCCGAAAAAGAGCGTCCGTGCTCAAGCATCGTAGATTTTTTCAATTATAGCTTTGAAATTTTTATTCAATGCTTATGGCAACAATCAAAGTTAAGTTTCGCCCGTCCACTGTCGACGGTTGCGAAGGAACAGTCTACTATCAGGTTACTCACGCGCGCAAGGTGCGCCAGATTGCCTCGTCTTGCAGGGTTTACCCCGCAGAATGGGACAACGAACATTCGACTGTAAAGGCTTTTGGCGGAAGTCCGCGCAGTGCTCAGGTGCTCCAGATGCAGTCGTGCATACGCGGCGACATCGAGAGGTTTATGCTTATATGCCGCCGGTTGGAATCAGGCGGACTTGTCTACACTGTCGATGACATCATCGGGCAGTTCGAACGTTACAGTTCGGAGTATTCACTGTTTAACTACATGGAATGCCTGATTGCGCGTTTGCGTAAAAACGGCAAAGACCGCACGTCAGATGCTTATCGCGCCGCACTCAACAGTTTCAAAAAATTCAGGGGTGGTGAGGACATAATGCTTGACAGTATTGACACCTCGATAATGGAGTCGTATGAGGCTTGGCATCGCCTACATGGCAACACCTTCAATACCATATCGTTTTACATACGGATATTACGTGCAGTCTACAACAGGGCTCTTGAAGATAAAAATATCGAGAACCGTTTTCCCTTCCGCCGCGTGTACACCGGGGTTGATAAAACTGTAAAACGTGCATTGCCTTTGCGTTCGATAAGGGCTATCAAATCTCTCGACCTGTCCGGGACGCCGGCGCTTGATTATGCCCGCGACATGTTTCTTCTTAGTTTCTACCTGCGTGGAATGAGTTTTATCGATATGGCATTTCTCAAGAAGACCGATCTTGTCGGCGGTTTTATATTATATCGACGCCATAAGACGGGACAACAGCTTAAAATACGGTGGGTAAGGGAGATGCAGGCGATAGTCGACAAATATCCCAGGAATGAAACCGGGTATCTGTTGCCTATCATACGAAATCCCGGTAAAAAGGAAAGATATGTGTATCTCAACGTAAGTTATCGGATAAACCAATCACTCAAGCAGATAGCTGCTAAGGCCGGCATAGGCATACCTTTGACACTTTATGTTGCCCGCCACAGCTGGGCGTCGGTAGCCAAGGCCAACGGAGTACCTCTCGGTGTCATAAGCGAGGGGATGGGCCATGATTCGGAGACGACAACACGGATATATCTTGCCAGCCTCGACGCTTCAGTTGTCGACCGTGCCAACTCTATGATACTTAACAGGCTCTGTGATAAAAAACGATGAGTGAAAGAAAAACGGGAGGGGTAAAGTCAGTCAGGCTGTTTATTCCTTTCGTTTTTCGTTGTTCTGTGTGGATATTATTGCGTAATTTTGCAGAAATTTTTTATGAGGTGACAATATGAATATGATTGTTCAATGCGGGGTGCTTTTCGGATTTCTGGCACTCGGCGAACTGGTGGTCACGTACACAGGCATATCCGTCCCATCGAGTATTATCGGAATGCTG
Organism: uncultured Bacteroides sp.; assembly: GCA_964489495.1. Taxonomy (GTDB): domain Bacteria; phylum Bacteroidota; class Bacteroidia; order Bacteroidales; family Muribaculaceae; genus Paramuribaculum. Next base: position 64,648 of record CAZAZA010000002.1, on the reverse strand, counting down.
TTGCTTACAGCGGCACTTAAACTCGGGGTGGTAAAGCTCAGACATGTTGAACGAATGGCCAATTTCCTGATACACAATCTTGGCTTTTTCTTTGTTCCCGCCGGTATAGGCCTTATGGGGTGTCTGGATATTTTGAGTAAGCAATGGTTGCCGATAGTCGGCGCGGTGGCCGGAAGCACGCTTGTGATTATAGCGGTGACCGGACATGTGCACGTATTAACGCGCAAGTTGATGCACCGGCGCTCGCCGCGAAGGCTGACAGGCCCGGAAGAGGTATAACTGTTGACAGGAAATATACATTATTATGGAATATTTTACTAATCAATACTTTCTTATTGCGCTTACGTTCATTGTTTTTGTGGGCGCACAATATATGCAGATACGTACCGGCATAAAACTGCTCAACCCGATATTGGTGTCGATAGCGGTGATGATATGCCTGCTGTGTGGTATGGGTGTCGATTATTCTACCTATCAGGCAGGAGGCCAGTATATCGATTTCTGGCTTAAGCCAGCCGTTGTGGCGTTGGGTGTGCCTCTCTACAAACAGTTGTCGGCAATACGCAAGCAGATGATTCCGCTTCTGGTGGCCGAGACAGTGGGTTGTGTGGCCGGCGTCGTATCGGTAGTTGTCTTGGCCGAGTTGCTCGGAGCTTCGCGTGAGGTTGTCATGTCGCTTGCCCCCAAGGCGGTTACCACGCCTATAGCGATGGAAATATCGACGGCCATAGGAGGAATACCGGCTCTTACAGCTGCGGTTGTAGTATGTACGGGCATTTTTGGTGGAATGGCAGGATTCAAGATGGCACAGATGAGCCGTATCAAGAGCCCGATAGCCTCTGGGCTATCCATCGGCACAGCAGCCCATGCAGTAGGGACTGCGGCGGCAATGGAACGCAGCGACCGTTATGGCGCATTTTCTTCGTTGGGCCTGACGCTCAACGGATTGCTAACAGCATTGCTTGCTCCTTTTATCCTTAAGGTGATAGGCTATACGCTTTAAGGATCCGGACTTGGATTTATGTTGAATTTGAAGTAACAGGATAATATCATATGAGTATTGCTGTAGAAACAAGTGGTTTTAGAGAAAAAGTAATATCGTTTACGTGGCAACATCTTTTACTTACTGTCTCGCTGTTTATCATGACCTTAGGGGTTGCTCTGTCGGTTAGGTCCGGACTTGGTAGCAGCGTGATTTCAACGATTCCATTTGTGATGTCGCTTGCCGGAGAAGCCGGGATGGCTCCCGGACTAACCATCGGCGGGTATACCTATGTCATGAACTTTGTACTTGTCGGGTTGCAGATACTTATTCTTCGCAGCCGTTTTCAGGCTGTTCAGCTTTTCCAACTGATTATCGGTTTCCTTTTTGGCTTTTTACTTGATATCAACATGTGGCTGACTTCGGCAATCGTATGTGACACGATATTTTCGCGTGTTGTTTTCCAGCTGCTTGGATGTCTTGTGCTTGCATTCGGCATCTCGCTTGAAATAAGATGCGGGTCTGTCACGATGCCCGGCGAAGGCATCACAGTGGCAGTCAACCGGGCGTTCGGAATACCTTTTGCCAAAGCCAAAATAAGGGTTGATGTGAGTCTGGTAGCCATAGCCGTGGCAATCGGGTATATGTATTTTGGAGCTTGGCAGTGGCAGGTAGTCGGTATAGGTACGCTGATTGCCATGGTGTTTGTCGGGGCTGCGGTTAAGGTTATCGATCCGAAAATGGAATGGTTCTCGCGCCTGCTCTACTATCGTCCCGGATTCAGCCGTTACATTTATGGTCTCGCCCGCTACGTCTACCGCCGACTGAACTGAAATAATAATCGGGAATCTTTAAATCTTAGACATATCCCTCTCGAAAGCTTACCTCCCAGCTATCGAAAAGATAGACAGGGAGGTAAGTCTTTTTGATGATATGATTACTTTGTAAGCTCTGATGGGAGTACGGGCATGGCCCCTTGTTTGGTACATACAAAAGCCGATGTCCTGACAGCAAGCGAGTGGGCCTCAGTCACGGATTTGCCTTTAATGATTGAGGCTATGAAAGCGGCTGTAAAACTGTCACCCGCGCCTACTGTATCTTCGACTTCAACTTTCGGGGTGGGCTGGAACGATACATTTCCCGGAGTGAAAACATAGCTTCCGTTGATTCCACATGTCAGGATGAGCATTTTCAAGTTGTATTTGCCGAGTAGAATCCAGCACTTGTCCTGAAGGTCGATACCGGGGTATCCGAACATACGGCTTACGGTTACAAGTTCCTCGTCGTTTATTTTCAAGATGTTGCAACGTTTCATGGAGTTGCAGAGAATTTCCTTGTTATAGAATCCCTGACGAAGGTTCACGTCAAAGACAACGAGAGTATCATCGGTCTTGGGCATTGCGTCGAGGAAGAGGCTGATAGTGTTGCGTGACACCACATTGCGTTGAGCCAGTGACCCGAAACATACAGCTTTTGTCCTCTTTGCCAAATTTTGAAGAAGATCTGTGTAAGGGATGTTGTCCCACGCCACATTCTCCTTGATTTCATACTGAGGCACACCGGCAGGGTCAATCTCGACCTGAACCGTTCCGGTCGGATAAGGTACTTCCGCTATGAGCTGGTTGAGTCCCTTTGAAGTGAAATTCTCTATTATCTCTTTGCCAAGTGCATCATTGCCGACAGCGCTGACCACACAGCTCGGCAAACCGAATTGCGAAACGTGATAAGCAAAGTTGGCCGGCGCTCCGCCGATTTTCTTGCCTTCGGGCAGTACATCCCACAGGGCTTCGCCCATTCCTACAACTACGTCATTCATGTTGATTTGGTAAGTTTTATTGAATTATTATATTTTTCTGATTTTTAAAGTATAATACATGAGGTATATCACTCCTACGGTCATCACTGCGACTGCACCGATCTGTCCGACAGCATCGGCCGCATATCCCATTGCCAACGGGAAAACCGTGCCGCCGAAAAGACCCATAATCATCAGTCCGGAGACTTCGTTACGTTCATTCGGAGTGTAGACAAGTGCCTGAGAGAAAACAACGGAGAATATGTTGGAGTTCCCGAAGCCGATCAGTCCTATACCGATATAAAGGGGAGTAAGAGTGTCGCATAAAGCGAGTAGTGCCATTCCGGCAAGCATCATAAACACACTTATTGCAAAGAATACCTTGGGCGACATCGTGCGCAGCAGGAAAGCCCCGAGGAAGCATCCGATGGTACGGAATATGAAGTAGATGCTTGTTGCGAAACCGGCTTCTTCCAGAGGCAGACCCAAACGCTCCATGATGATTTTGGGAGCGGTTGTGTTAGTGCCGACATCAATCCCGACATGACACATAATGCCGAGGAAACAGAGGAAGATGAACGGCCTGCCGAGCAGTTTGAGGCATTCGGCGACACCGGTGGCTTTATCAGGCTTTTCCTCATCAATAGGAGTGGCGGCCAGAAGAGATATGGAAAGGAAGCTTATGATGGCATAGATTACAAACAGCGCTCTCCAGCCAAGGCCGAATGTGGGAAAAACGGTAGTGGCACCCCATGCGGCTATGATAGGAGCGAGAAATGATGCGATTGCTTTTACGAACTGCCCAAAAGTCAGAGTGGATGCAAGTTTGTCGCCGCTGATAAGATTGGTGACAAGAGGATTAAGCGAAGTCTGCATAATAGCATTACCTATTCCGAGAAGGGTGAAAGATAAAAGCATCACAGCGTAACTGTCGCCGAAAACCGGTACAAACAACGATGCTGCCGTTACGACAAGACTGATCAGTACGGTCTTTTTACGTCCTATTTTATTCATCAGCATCCCGGTGGGTACTGAGAAAATCAGAAACCAGAAGAAAACGAGCGATGGGAAGAGGTTCGCCTGAGAGTCGGAAAGATTTAAGTCTTTCTGAACGTAGTTTGAAGCGGTGCCGACAAGGTCTACAAAACCCATGACGAAAAAGCACAGCATTACAGGTATTATCTGTAGTAAAAACGATTTCCGGTTTGTAACCAGCGATTGTGTAATAGCCATAATTGTCCGTTATGATTGGTTATAATTATTTTATCGAGAAGATTTTGAGATTTTCAATCCGGGCATTGCCACCATCGGCCGTCACCGAAAGAGTGGAATAGGGCTCGTTTGGAAAAACGAGATTAGTCATGACAAATTTGCCGTTATGGCCGAAAACTTCCATGCTCGACTTGTCGATAAATATTCTTAAGGATACCTTCTTGCCATTGTCAAATGTCGGTGCCACGGTCACTGCGGGGAAATCCTGACTGAAGTCAACTATTCCGCTGTGGCGTCTGTCAAACGAGAGAGTATGGTTTGAAGGGTTGAATCTCATTGTCACGAATTCCCCTGATTTGTTGGCGATTTTTATGTCAATCGAATCAGCTTTCTTACAATCCAGATCAAGTAGAATCTCACAAATGCCGTCATTTGAAGTCGGAAGAGCAAATTCACGGCCTTTACGGTTGATGGATTTATTATTGACTTTAACGATTTCACTATCACGGAGCGTTACAAGTTCAGGGGAGGGAGTTGATGAAAGATATATCCGGTCGTCCGGTCCTTTGAACAAACCGGCTTCGCGTGGCAGAGTGTTTGCGCTCCGATACTGCATTGTCGGTACTTCGGCAGCATACTGCCAGTTGCTCATCCATCCGATAAGTGTGCGACGCCCATCCGGTGCATTGCTCCAGCTTACGGTGGCATAATGGTCCTTGCCGTAATCCATCCATTTTGTCGGTATCGAGCCATCCGCGTCCTTATCGGCCGTGAATGTCGTACCGTCGAAATCCCCGACGAAATATTGCGTCGCACTTCCTCCGAAAGGGCCGCCGGGATTGATATTGCAGACCAATACCCATTTTTCGTCATCAGTGCCCTCGACTTTCAGTTTAAACAGATCAGGACATTCCCAGACTCCGTCCTGAGCTCCTATACCGTTTCCAAATGCGCTTTGTAGCGTCCACTCCTTCAGATCCGGGGATGTGAAAAAGAGCATTTCGTGGATGAGGGCGTGTGCCAGAGACAGAACCCATCGTTTGTTTGCCGCATCCCAGAACATATTGGGGTCGCGGGCTTCGCTTTCCAACGTAATGATCGGATTTGCCGGGTAGATTTCGAAGGTCCGGCCGTCATCGTTGCTGTGTGCAAGACTCTGGATCTGGCTGACATCAGCCGATGTATATAGGGAAACAACCGCATCCTTCCCGAATCCGGCACTGTTTTCGGTATCAACCACGGAGCTTCCGCTGAAAACCGTGCCAAGTCCGTTTGGCTCGATGGCCGCAGGCAGATGTTCCCATGTGACAAGGTCTTTTGATGAAGAATGACCCCAGGTCATGTTCTGCCATTTTGAGCCGTAGGGATTCCATTGGTAATACAGATGCCAGACACCGTCTTTATAAAACATGCCGTTGGGATCATTCATCCAGCCATAGAGAGGAGTGTGATGATAGGCAGGACGGTATTTTTCTTTATTTGTTGTATCGAAAGTGTCGGCCAAAGCCAGATCTTTCCAACATGCATCCTCTTTGACCTCGCGTACATTTGACCGGTCTTGAGTTGTTATGACATTCAACAGCACGTTATGGCCTCTATAATTAGTAAGGTCAAAAGGAACGAGGTAATCGACCTTGCTTTTGGCCAGTCGCACATTGACAGTCTTATCAATTTTGCCGTCAACGAGCACGACAATTCTGGCATCATCATTTGATTCCTGAACGGGAAGCATAATATATTTTCCATCTCCGGTGATTCTGACGAGTGTGTTGTTTGCACCCAGATGATTCACTTCCACTCCTTCGGATGATGATGCCTGCTGTGATGATAATAATGCTCCGAGGATCATTAGAGATGCGATACCATTTCTTATTTTATTCATGGTTGGTATTTTTTGTTTTTGTTAGAATCAAAGTTAAACAATCTTTTTTACCATAGGATTTGTGCTGTTGTTGTCAGCCTTCCGTTTTGACATTGCAAAACTACTATAAACCCCAAAGAGTAGGTATAAAAAATCGTGCAGAGTCTATCAAATATGTTGTATTGCCCGATTTTTTATAGCTTATACACTCTTTTTCATAAGATTATGACTAAATTTGCAAAACCTTAAAATAATCCATAGTTAATGAACCGTTATTTATCATATAGTGTCATATTCGCAATCCTGTTCATTCTATTAGGGTGTTCGGAAAGCAAGACTTACAAAATCGGCGTCTCTCAGTGCAGTCAGGACGACTGGCGCATGAAGATGAACGATGAGATAAACCGTGAGATTATGTTTCATGAGGATGCTGTTGTCGAGATACGTTCAGCCGATGACAGCAACGCAAAACAGATTGAGGATATCAATTATTTTGCGGAGAATGATTTTGACATAATCATCGTTTCACCCAACGAAGCGGCTGCCCTTACTCCTGTAATAAAAAAGGTTTATGACCAGGGGATGCCGGTGGTTATTTTTGACAGAAACATTTACGGGGACTCTTATACAGCCCGTATCGGGGTTAACGACGAGGGGTTGGGACAATCTGCCGCACACTATGCCTTGCATCTATTAGGAAACGGTGCGAAAGCAATCGAGATTTTCGGACTGAAAGGCTCAACTCCGGCAGAAGGGCGGCATAACGGTTTCGCCAAGGAATTTGCGGAAAATGGCGGTATATTGTTGGCAAGCGTGCCGGGCAATTGGAACAAGGAGGATGCGGTCCCGGTAGTTGATTCTCTATTAAGGATATACCCGGATGTCGACCTGATTTATGCGCATAACGACCGCATGGCAATCGGAGCATCGGAGGTGGCTCGCAAACATGGGCGTGAAGATATCCGCATTATCGGCATTGATGCCGCTCCAAATATCGGCATTCAGGCTGTGGCTGACAGCGTCATAGATGCCACATTCCTTTACCCGACTGAAGGCCACCGGCTAATACAGACCGCTTTGGCCATTCTCAAAAACCAGCCATACAATAGAGAGACAATACTGCCGGTATCCTCCGCAGTCGATATATCAAACGCTGATATCCTTCTGTTGCAGAACGAAACACTCAAGCAAGAAACCGGTAAGATGAAATTGCTTAAGGCCCAGATAGATGATTATTGGGCGCAGCATTCATCGCAGACATCGTTGTTCTATGCCAGCATTGCGATTATCATCCTGCTGTTCGGGGTCGGTTTTCTGCTTCTACGTGCCTACTGGCAACGCAGCAAACATCAGAAAGAACTGATGGCTCAGAACAAACTGCTTGAGGAAGAAAAGAATAAACAAACGGAACTAAATGAACAGCTACAGGCAGCGACCCAATCAAAATTGATATTCTTCACAAACGTATCGCACGATCTGAGAACGCCTCTTACTCTTATCGCCGAACCGGTTGCACAGCTTGCCGAGGCCGATAATCTGACGACGCAGCAAAGTACTCTTATCAAGATTGCCAACAAGAATGTGAAAATACTACAGCGACTTATAAATCAAATACTTGATTTTAGAAAGTATGAGAATGGCAAACTGAATCTCAGACTGACCGAGATTGATTTTAACCAGGCTGCGCATGACTGGATGGAGTCATTCTATTCGGTTGCCCGCAAGAGGGACATAAAACTGACGATTGAGTCTTCTTCGGACGGGAAACCGATGCCAATAGCTATTGATGCTGAGAAAATTGAGCGCGTGTTTTTCAACCTCCTCTCTAACGCATTCAAATATACACCTGACAACGGATCCATAACCGTGTCCTATGAGTATGACGGGAATTGTCTGACATTCAAGGTCGCAGACACCGGGGAAGGAATAAGCGAACGGGATCTTGGCAATATATTTGACAGATTCTATCAGGTCGACCGTATTCATCCAAAAGGTTCGGGCATAGGTCTGTCACTCGCAAAAGCTTTTGTTGAGTTGCATGGGGGCACCATCAGTGTGGAGAGCGCACTAAACAATGGGTCGGTATTTTCGGTTACATTGCCGGTAAAGCATATAGCGGAAACTACGGTCGTGCCGGAGAAAGTAATCGGAGACAAGGATGCTGAAGCCGAACTGGATAATATCGATGGCGGCAGGTCGTTCGACGACAATAAACCGATTGTCCTTGTCATTGATGACAACAAGGATATACAAAAGCTCGTCAGCGAGTTGCTATGCGCTGATTACAATATAATTACGGCTCCAAATGGGAAAGAAGGCGTGAGGATGGCTGCTAAATATACTCCGGATTTGATAATCTGCGATGTGATGATGCCGGTGATGGATGGTCTGGAATGTTGTAAGCATATCAAAAACGAAGTCTCCACGTCCCATATTCCGGTGCTGATGCTAACGGCCTGTTCAATGGATGAGCAGCGCGTGCAGGGATATGACAGCGGTGCTGACGGATATCTTTCGAAACCATTTAACAGCAGTGTTCTGAAGTCAAGATGTTCAAGCCTGATAATGAACCGTAAACGTATCAAAGACCTTTGGCTTTCGCGCACTGCGACCGGTTCGAAGGACGAATCAGACAAGCCGTCCCGCACTGAGACACTTCCGACTGACGACATAGATAACGAGTTCTATAACCGCTTCCTCAGGATACTGAAAGAGGGGATGGGAAATCCTGACCTCAATGTTGATATGATTGCATCACAAATGGGCCTTGAACGCTCGCAGTTCTACCGCAAGATTAAGGCACTGACAAACTACGCTCCTGTTGAACTCATCCGGAGGTTACGCCTGCAGCGAGGTCGCGATCTGTTGATATCGACAGAGAAGACCATAGGAGAGATAGCTTATGAAATCGGGTTCTCGACACCGGCCTATTTTACGAAATGCTATCGTGACGCATATGGAGAAACACCGTCTCAAGTCAGAAACAAACTGACAAAGTAAAGTGTGTATTCCGGTGCGGGTATGGTTGTGAAAAATGAGTATTAAAAATAGTGCAGATCATATCAAAAATAGTGCATCGATCAAAATTTGATAGGTTACCCAACATTCATTATAGTCTGCCACTTAGATAACTGGCTAAATTTGCAACAGAAAATTTAACCAAAAATCAAAAAAAATGAAAAGAACAATTCTCAGTGCGATCTTGCTTTTTGTCATGGCAATGATGGCGCAGGCGCAGAACATCACTGTGCATGGAAAGGTGCTTTCCAAAACCGACGACGAGCCACTTATCGGGGCTTCCGTCGTATGCGAATCAGCAAAGGCAGGCGCTGCAACAGACATTGACGGCAACTTTGAAATCTCGGTTCCGAAGGACGCACTTTTAAAAATTTCCTATGTCGGATATAGCACGGCAGAGGTAAAGGCCGCTCCGGAAATCCAGGTTTACCTTATAGAAGATTCCGAACTACTTGATGAAGTAGTTGTGGTGGGCTATTCATCGGAGAAAAAAGCCGATCTGACCGGTTCTGTATCGGTAGTGAAGATGAAAGATGTCGCCGACACGCCGACCGGGAATGTCGTACAGGCACTCCAAGGCCGTGTCGCCGGTATGAATATTACGACAGACGGCACCCCTGGCGGTCTCAGCACCGGAACATCCATACGTGGTGCATCCTCATTCCGAGGAGATGCCAACGGACCGCTTTATGTGATCGACGGAGTGATGACCCGCGAAAACCCGGGTACGATATTGAATAGCAATGATGTGGAATCCATTCAGGTTCTAAAGGATGCCGCTTCCGCATCTATATATGGAGCGCAGGCTGCCAACGGTGTGATTATCATTACAACCAAACGGGCAAGGAAAGGGGAGTGCCGGGTGACTTTCGATGCAACGCTTACTCTGCAGACTTATCAGAGCGGTCTGAAAATGATGAACGCAGACCAATGGGGCGAGACATATTGGGCCGCTTACAAGTATGCCTACGGCACAACTCCTACTTCAGAACTTTATGGCAACGGTACTTCACCCAAACTTCAGCCGTACACCAATCTCAACGGCGTAGCGGTGAACCCTCAGAACACAGACTGGGAAGATGAAATACATCGGACGGCTCTCATGCAGACTTACAGCATTGGATTGTCAAAAGGCGGCGATAATGGTTCTTCATCTTTTTCACTCAGCTATCTCGACCACGACGGCATCATAAAAGGAAGTGATTTTCAGAAAGCCAATACACGCTTCAGTTCCGACTATGGCTTTATCAACAACCGTTTGAAAGTCGGAGGAAACTTCACCCTGAACTGGTGGCGGCAGCATAACGCCCCCGGCGGCATAGAAGAGAATGCCATAAAGATGCATCCTGCCCGTACCGTCTATGATTCGGAAGGCAACTATAACGACCAGGTAGCTTTCGGACTAAACGACACTCCGAACCTCGTGAGATTGATCAATGAAGAATCCTCCAACAAGCACGAGTACTGGCGAGTGTTCGGAAACGCATATCTGTCGATTGAGCCGCTAAAAAACCTTATTGTTAAGACTAACTTCGGTCTCAACTACCACAATGGTTCTGACAAGAACTTTACCCCCGCCAATCTTCGTGACAAGACGAACAACCTATACCAGTATTCGAGCAAGACTGTCGACTGGGTATGGACTAACACAGCCCAATATAATATTGATTTTGGCAAGAACTCCGTTATGGCTCTTTTAGGCCTCGAGGCCAAGCGCAATCATTTCGAAGACATGTTTGGAGAAGGTAAAGGACTTGAGATTGAAGATCCCAACTATCTCTATCTCGGCAATGTGACCTCGAACAAGAACACCGGTTCCGGTGCTTCCAACTACTCCATGTTCTCCGTCTTCGGTAAGATCAACTATTCATGGGATAATAAATATCTCGCTTCATTCACACTACGTCGCGATGCTTCATCTCGTCTTTCAGACAGCCATAACTACGACTGGTTCCCCTCGGTATCGGTTGGCTGGCGCATATCTCAGGAAAGATTTATGGAGAATACGCGCAACTGGCTGAGCGATCTCAAGATCCGTGGCGCATACGGTGTGAACGGTAACGACCTCATAGCAAACGATGCGTTCTACGCCAAATATTCGATGGACCTCGACCGTGCAGCATATGCGCTCGGTGGCGGAAACACACTTTCACCCGGCGCTCTCCGTTACCGTACCACCAATCCCGACCTCACGTGGGAAAAGACCTATCAGACCAATGTCGGTTTTGATGCTTCATTTCTGAATAGCCGGCTGCTCTTTACGTTCGATTACTTCCACAAAAAGACCAAAGACATGCTCGTTGAGAAACCCTATATAGCAACCATCGGCGAAGGCGGATACTGCTGGTATAACGGCGGATCGATGGTGAACAAGGGCGTGGAAATCACGGCCGAATGGCGTCAGTCTTTGTCCAATGGCCTCAGCTATAACATCGGGCTGAATGTTACGGCAATGAAAAATAAGGTGACAGGACTGATGGAAGACATTTACTACACCTGGGGTGGCGGTAACGGCATTGACAAGACCATTGTCGGAAACTCACTCGGCTCATGGCTCGTCTACAAGACTGACGGCATATTCCGCAGTCAGGAAGAAGTCGATGCCTACAACGCTCAGTACAAAGTGGAATTCGGCCATCCCGGCGTGGGTCGCGTAAGATATGTCGATGCAAACGGCGACGGCGTGATCAACAACCGCGACCGCGAGTGGGTCGGTTCAGACCTTCCGAAGGCACAGTTCGGGTTCAATCTCGGTGCTAACTGGAAAGGATTTGATCTCAACCTATTTTTCAACAGCATCATCAGGGACGCTTGGAACAACTCAAAATATTACACCGATTTCTTTCCTCTCTGGACCGGCAACCACGGCACCCAGCTTCTTTCTGCAGCCAAGGCATATGAGGATTATCTCCAGACCGGTTACTATGCTTCGGATGTTCCCGCCCCGACGGTTGACAACTCTAACAGCGAGAATGAAGGTTCGCAATACTACATCGAGGACGGTTCGTTCCTCCGTCTGAAAACACTGACTCTGGGCTACACCATTCCTCAGAAGATACAGGAAAAGCTGTTTCTTAAGAATGCCCGAATATATTTCCAGGCTCAGAATCTCTTCACTATTACCAGCTACAGCGGTGCCGACCCCGAAGGTCTGGGGTATCCTTATGCGCTGCCCCGCCAATATACATTTGGCATCCAATTCGGTTTCTAACACTTTAAATTGACTTTTCAGATGAAAGCACAGATAATTGCAACAGCACTCGCTGCCGTATGCCTCACTTCATGCAGCGATGATTTCCTTCGTAACGAGCCACAGGGCCCGCTCTCCGAAGCAAATATGAACGACCCGAAGGCTGCCGACCTCCTTGTGTCGGGCGCATACGCCACTTTCGGATGCCGTTACGCCGATTCCAACGACCCGCATTTCTACTCCGTTACTAACTGGAGCCATGGAGAGGTTCGTGCCGACAACGCTTACAAAGGAGGTGGCGGTGAAACCGATATCTGGGAATTCCATGATATGGAGACGGCAAAACTGCAACCTAACAACGGACTGATTGATGGCAAATGGTTCAATGTCTATTGCGGTATTTCACGTTGCAATTCCGCAATCCGCGCCCTGCGCAAGATTGACGAAAGTGTCAATAAGGACATAAAGGCACGTATCGCCGAGGTGAGTGTAATCCGCTCTTTCTGGTATTTCGACCTCGTTCGTCAGTTTAACCGAATACCTTATATGGATATCGACCTGCCCGAGACCGAATATGTGAATGTCCGCAACGATGAATTCACACGCGAACAACACCTTGACCGTATCGCCTCCGAACTGATGGAAGCAGCCCGCAACCTTCCCGAAAGCCAGACGGAGATCGGGCGCATAAACCGTCGTTCCGCCCTCGCGCTGGCCGCCAAGGTCAAACTCTATCAGGCTTACGAGGAAGATCCAGAAACAAATGCTGTCGTGAATATCAATAAGGAACTGTTGGAGGAAGTTGTCGACATCATCGATCAGATCAATGGTTATGACCTCCTCGCCGATTTTCAGCAGCTCGATATGCTTGAATATGAAAACGGACCTGAATCTGTTCTGGCCGTACAGTTCTCAAAGGACGATGGCTCGGGCGGTGTCGGCCGAATCAACTGGGGCAACCTCCTCAACTCGATGACCGGCCCCGGATGCCCCTGGCAGGGTGACGGATTCTTCTTGCCGTCGCAGGACCTTATAAATGCCTATCAGACCGATGAGAACGGCCTCCCGCTGTTCGACTATCAGAGCCGTCCCGACTATGGCACGGTTGAGTTTGAATCTGACGGCAGCTACCACCTCGCCAATGTCGACGGCAATGTTGACCCTCGCCTCGACTTCGTCACAGGCCGTCCAACGATAACCTATAAGACTTACAAGGAACGACCCTGCGGTCTTTGGGTGAGAAATTCTGACACTTACGGCTACAACAATACCAAGCGCTTCTGGCTGTCGCCTGAATCGGCCGATGCACAGCAAGGTTGGCCATGGGGTGCGTCGGCTCTCAACTGGCAGCTGATAAGATATGCCGACCTGTTGCTTTACAAAGCCGAAGCTCTCATCGAACTTGGAGGAGACCGGCTCGACGAAGCCCGTCAGCTTATCAACCGTGTGCGCTCACGTGCTATGAACAGCAAGTATGTCAAGGACTTCAACGACCCGTCAAAAGATGCCGCAAATTACAAAATAGGCCTCTATCCTGCCGCGGGATGGACTCAGGAGTATGCCCGTCGAGCTTTGCGCACCGAGATGCGTCTTGAAAAAGCCATGGAAGGGGAGCGCTTCTACGACCTCGTGCGCTGGGGCATAGCAAAGGAGACGATGAACAACTATTTTGCTGCCGAACGCGACAACCGTATGTACTATCAGAATGCTTCGTTTGAGACAGGTGAGGAATATTTCGCAATTCCTACAGCACAGTATAATTTCTCAGGAGGAATATATGTTCAGAACCCCGGTTACCCCGGATTCTGATCCCATCTTCCCATTACGTAACCTCCGTGGCTTTCGGGTCGCGGTGGTTGCTTTATTTTTATATGCGGGCGAACTGAGGTTGAGAAAATCGCGTTAATAATTATGATGCGTATAGTGTTTATAATAATAACCAGTCTGTTGTTCGGCGCATGCACGGGAAATGCCGCTGAGAGCAGTACGGACTGTAATCAATCTTCAGAAGATATGAAAGAAATTTATTTTGCCGGAGGATGTTTTTGGGGCACTGAACATTTCTTTTCTCTGGTGCACGGCGTGACGGCTACCGAAGTCGGATATGCCAATAGTCTGGAGCCATCGCCAACTTATCACGAAGTGTGTAGCGGCAGGACTGATGCCGCCGAAACGGTTAAGGTCGTCTATGATCCGGAGATAGTGTCGCTGCGGTATCTTATTGAGTTGTATTTTAAGACAATCGACCCGACCATCCTCAATCGTCAGGGCAATGATGTCGGGACTCAGTATCGCACCGGAATATACTACGACGATGCAGCCGACCGTAAGATCATTGATGAGGTCATAGATAAGGAAAAATTGCAATATAAGCATCCCATAGTGGTGGAGGTCAAGCCATTGGAGAATTTCTATGCGGCTGAAGATTATCATCAGCAATATCTGGTGAAAAATCCTACAGGATATTGCCATGTCAGTCCGGGACTGATGAAGATGGCCTCACAAGCCCGAGATCCTTATCTGAAACATAAGTATTGTAAACCCTCGGATGAAGAATTACGGCATAAATTGACACCGGAACAATATGCTGTGACACAGCAGGGAGCGACAGAGCAGCCTTATCACAATGAATATGACCGAGAATTCAGGCCGGGGATTTATGTGGATATTACTACCGGGCAACCGCTGTTTGTGTCATCGGACAAGTTTGATTCCGGGTGTGGCTGGCCGGCTTTCAGTAAGCCGATATCGCCCGAACTATTGACTGAGCATATTGACACATCACACGGAATGAGGCGTGTGGAAGTCCGCAGTGCTGTCGGAGAAGCCCATTTGGGACATGTATTCCCCGACGGACCGCGCTCAAAAGGCGGATTGAGATACTGCATCAACAGCGCCTCGCTCCGTTTCATCCCCAAATCCGAAATGGCATCAGAGGGTTACGCAGCCTACCTTCCCCTCGTCGAATGATATAATGGAGTGGCGGCATCTTGCCGCCCCGCACAAAGCTGTTCACTAATAGCAAATTAGTTTGAAGTATACGTTGGCTGCGCCGGTAATGTAGTTTTTACGGCGCAGCCTCTGCTTATGTATAATAGCCCAAATTGTCCCGACGATTGAAGCCGCCCGAGTCTAAGTATCTCTTGCCGAGAGATACTTATCCATGTGCAAAAATAACTATTTTTATCTGAATGCGCACCATGTTAAACATAAAAAACCCTAAGTTTTTCCTGTAATATATGTTTTTAGCAATGTTTTATAACAGCATTGTTTAGCAAGAGCCTTAAACACGCCTCATTAACTTGCGTATTTATAGCAACCTAACAGAGCCTAAGTATCTCTCGGCAAGAGAGAATAAAAAAATACATCTTTTTTTTGAATTTTTTTAAGAGAGATACCATATTGATCTAAACCGTAAAAACTGAATTCTAATAAATCAAGTCATATATGATGAAATTCATAATAGAACCAATCAACGATACCGACTGCCGGATTACGGACATCGATTGCTCGGGTCTGCAGGGACAGGCGGTGGGAGAGCTGACCATTCCGGCCACTGTCGAGCAAAACGGCAAGACCTATCAGGTCAAGGAGGTAGGCAAATCGATTTATTATGTAACCCGTCCGGACTTCTTTGGAAAAGACGAAACCGTGATGAGAGTTCCCAATGGATGCTGCGTTGTAAATTCATCAGATGATGCCGATAATATTGCCTGCCTGGGGCATTTGAAAAAACTTATCATATCAGAGGGCATAGAGCGTCTCAATGTGGTGATGGGAAATACCGGCAGCAACGCTAAAGAACGCGGAAACGCCGATTTTCTCTCTGAAGTTGTTCTGCCGTCAACCCTGAAATCTATCGGAGCGTATGCCTTCGCTAACTGCCCCAAACTCACCACCGTCGATATTCCCGATTCTATAGAAGAAGTTGGCGAAAAGGCGTTTGCTGAATGCAGCTCGCTTCAGCTGTTCCAATGGCCTAAGTTACTTAAAAAGGTCAATATATCGGCATTTGATTCAATGCGGAATCCCGAAAGTGGATTCGTTCTCCATATCCCTGACTCAATCGAGGAAATCAGTGGACGTTCTAATGATGTCGAGATATCCGAATGTATCATTTCGGCCAAGGTCTGGCCTGTGTTGGATGCTTCCGAATTATGTGAGTGCATCGTAAATATAGATATACCCGAAGGAGCAAAGAAAATTACAAAATCCTCATTGTCGTACCGCAAATTCAATAAAGCAAAACACGTTGGCATTCCTTCGACTATAGAAAAGATTGACCCTGATGTGTTTAATAACACAGAAATATCGGCCGACGAGAACACTATGCATCGCGTGATGGGCATGCCGGGCGCATTAAACGATACCACTATAGAGGTCATCGACATCCCAGAGGGCACCACAGAAGTATGGGTGAAAGGTTGCCGCGAGCTAAAGCGTCTCACCATCCCGAAATCAGTCTCAAAAATCAAGGCTATAAGTTGTTGTCCAAAACTTGAGGAACTTGCTATCCCCGATTCTGTGGAAATGTTTGAACCAATTTCCGACTGGGATGCCGTTTTACAAGACCTTAAAGCGCACATCTCTGCATCCCCCAAAATTTGGAATTTAATCTGCAACAATAGTGTAGTTAAATATCGCCCGGAAAACACCGTTCTGACAATACCGGAGGGCGTAAGTTCCTTCAATTCTCAGTTCAAGAGCTGCAATATGACTGCGGTTGTCTTGCCTTCATCTTTAACTGAAATGTCGGGTGGCTTTACCGACTGCGAGGCACTCGAGACTATCACTTTCCCGGCATCGCCTGTTAAGTATAGTGGTCAGCCCATACTTCGTTGCAAAAGCCTGAAATATGTGATTTTCCCGGCCGATGATCCCGCTACTGCCACTTATCCCGAGGTTTTGGGCAAGAAGGTCGACTGGTACGTACCTGACAATATGGTGCCACATGTAAAGGTCCTCATCAGCGAAAAGAAAGTGGATGCCAAAAGTGCTAAACCGCTCTCGAAACTTTCAGGCTACATGCCGGTAAAAACCGCAGAAGAAAAACAAGCTACCGCTCCCCAAAAGAAATCTGTCGCTAAAAAGAAGCAGAATCTTACCAAGCTCATAAGGTTGACCACCGTCAAACAGCCTTATCAACTGACATATAGTTTCGCTGTATCGGATGCCGATAAGCATTTGCTCGACAACGAGATTGATGCTGCTTCTCTGGGTGTGAACTATATGCGCACCAAAGCCAACGAATGTTCGCTTGAAATCAAGATTGCAGGGAGCAGTATGATATTCGACGTTTTTGACGGTGGCACTCAACTGTCTACCTGGGAAAGCATGCTTTATGCTATTACTAAAACCGCGCGTAAGGCAGAATTCGAAATTGACTTTGCCGATCCGACAAGTTTCCCGGAGGATTTTCCGGCTGGTGAAACCAGTTATGCCGACTTCAACTCTTTTATCGCTTCCCGCCTCCCTGCCGCTGGAAGCAAGTTGCCGGAAGGGACAACATGGATCTCCGTCAGTGTGAGATTAGGTGCGAATGTTGAGTTCATGATTGGCGAAAAAGAGAAATTCAGCGACAAGAAGATTCATCTGTTGAAAGACAAAGCTTCCGGCGCCCGTGTGCCGTTTTGCATAGTATATGGCAAACGCTATATTCCTGCCACATCTATCGTTGTAGAATCGGAAGGGACTATAATGTCTGTTTGCCACTCTAAACAATCCGTAGCTGATTCCGGCATCGCGACCGTAAAAGTCAAGAAGATCAGGATTAAAATCGATGAATTGCCTCTTATCAAAGAAGTTCTAAACGCTATTAAATAATATTGCCTTATGTTAGAAAAAACAAAATATACGATCGGCGACTTCGAGTTTGAATCATGGAGTGAAAGTACTCTTGAAGCCGTAGCGTACGTCGGAGCTACAGGTGCCGGAAGTGTAGCCACAATTCCGGAATCTGTAGTACTCGAAGGGCAAATTCTGTCTCATATTGGGTGTGAATACGAGCTCAGAAATAAGCAAATCGAGACTGTCATTTCTAAGGCAAATCTGTCAGAACTGGAAGATATGCCTGCACTGCGTAAAGTGACGATACATATGCAGAATACCAAGCCGCTGAAGCTAAAAAACATTCCGGGTCCCGTCATCGTAGAGTATCTCAAGGGTATAGCGAATTACGAACCACTTTGGAAAGATGAAGAGATAGCTCCTATAGCCGGCAACGGTGTTCATGCCGTATTTGGCGACGAGATTGAGCAGGTTGGTACGCTCCGTGGTGGTCATATCACTCTCGGCAAAGGGATTAAGGGAATTAGGGCGCTTAAGAAACCGGAATTCGGAATCACGGCCGACTGCACTGTGGCTGAATACGAGCTGCCTATGCGCCTTGACTTCCTTTCGCCCACACCGCCCACTGTAGGTTCTGTAGCTCCCGGTGCATTGACTATCACCGAGATCCATGTGCCCAATGGCGCGCTCGAGGCCTATACCGCCCATCCACAGTGGGGCAAAGCCGCTTATATAGTAGAAGAAGGCGGAAAGACTATCGACAACTATGTCATCAAACACAAGGCGCGTCTCAAAAAACTTGAAGCCGAAGCCAAGGATGCCCATGAAAAGGCCAAAGCTGAAAAGGTAAAGGCGATGTCCGAAGTTGCCAGCGCAATGCTGGCACCTCAGAAGCTTGCAGCCTGGAATCCCGAAATCAAGGAAAATGAAACCGATTATGAGGTTAAGGTGCAAGTCGGTTCCTTGTCTTATCAATTGTGCGTGCCCAAGGACGCACCGCTTGAGATCTGGGACACATTGGCGGCTCAATTAAACGTAGCACAAACGCTTATGGCTAAATAGAAATTTACCTAATTTCTTATGACAATCAATATCGACGCAAAGGAACTTTTGGAAATTCTTGCCATGACCCCGGCGAGCCAGAACATTATGCTCGCCGGAGCTCACGGTATCGGCAAGAGCCGCATATTGACCGACTACTTCGAGAGCAAGGGCATAACGGTGGTGACACTCTTCTTAGGGCAGATGTCGGATCCCGGCGACCTTATCGGCCTGCCCAACAAGAATGCCAAGACCGGCAAGACTGAGTTCCTGCCCCCCTATTGGTTCCCCACCGACGGCAAGCCTATCGTGCTGTTTCTCGACGAGCTGAACCGCGCACGCCCAGAGATACTTCAGTCGGTGATGGATCTTACGCTCAACCGCAAACTCGCCGGACGCCCCCTACCGCCGGGCAGCCGTATCATATCGGCTGTCAACGCCGGCCAGGAGTACCAGCTAACCGACCTCGACCCGGCGCTTGTGAGCCGTTTCAATATCTACACCTTCCGTCCATCGGTAAGCGAATGGCTGCTGTGGGCAGCCAAAGCAGATATTGTACCTGAGGTCATCAAATTTATTGAGGAGAATCCTACTTACCTTGACGGCAAGCTCGCCGAGGATGCCGACAATCTGGAGAAAACTCCTGACCGCCGCGGCTGGGAGCGCGTGAGCGATGTGTTGAAAAACCAACCATCGGTTAATGCTGCGTTGAAGAAGGCCATCGCCGGAATCATCGGTCCGGCGGTGTCGAATCTTTTCTTTGAGGAGATCAAGAAGAACCGTAAAATCAAGGGCAAGGATGTGCTTGACGATTTCGTCAAACACAAACCCGAGCTTGAAAAGATGACATTGCCGGAGTTGTCGGTGGTCAACGACTCGCTGCTGCGCCATCTTGAGGTTAACAAACCCAAGAACGACAAGGAAAAGGTAAGATGGTTTTTTAATGCCGCCGAATATGTGACGTGGCTTACCACGGAGCAATCCAACCGGGAGGCTGCCGCACATTTCGCCGAGACATTCCAACGCGGACAGTATCCCAAAGCCTGCGCCATGCTGCTGACCGAGGCCCCTGACATTTACGCTAAACTAACGTCATTCATCATGAATCTCTGATGGGAAATAATAAGATTTCAGCCGCTGACCGTATCGGGGAAGTAGCCCAGCGCTGGTTCCTGATAGAGCCGTTGCTGTTCTCGATGTACTGCACGCAAGTGCTCACCGAGAATACGGCGCTGCATGTGCCGTTGCGCACCGGTCGCGGCAAAATCGAATATAACCCGGAGCTGATCGACGCCATGACCGACCGCGGGTTGGCCGACCGGCTGAAAGTTGAGGCGCTACGCATCCTGCTCAAGCATCCTTATCAGCGACAGCCATTCCGCGCACGCCCGGAAATCCTATACCTTGCGTCAAACATGACTATACTCGACAACATGGGGGCGAAGGCCTTCTGTTTCGAACTCGTACCGCAATGGATTGTCGACCGGCTGCCCACGGGAAAGACTTTTGAGGAGTATTACGGACTGCTTAACCGCATGATTCCGCCAATCCCATCGGAGGGCTATGAGTTATCAGGGAACTCAGAGAATTATCAGAATTCAGAGGGGCTTTGCCTTCAGTGGATGGAGGCTGCGGCTCTATGGGAAGAAGACTCAGTGATGACAGTTGATATCAACATCATCATCTCCAACGCGATGACCGGGCCGAACAAAGGCTGGGGCACGCTGCCGGGCGACTTTGTCGAACTTGTTAAGGCATCGCTCGTTCCTCCGGTCAACGTGGCCAACCTGCTCAAGGGGTTCAAGAAATCGATATTGAGCCAGCGTCGTGACCTGACGCGCATGCGCCCGTCGCGCCGTTACGGCTTCGAACAGATGGGAAGCAAATATGCCTATACCACCCGGGTACTTGTGGCCTTGGATGTCAGCGGGTCTGTCGACTCATTTATGTTGTCGCGCATGCTCGGACTGATTAACCGCATCTTCAAGCAGGGCGTGGAGCATATCGACGTGCTGCAGTTTGACGCCCGGCTCACGGGCAAACCTTTACCCATAAGTTCGGCCATCACCTCGTTCAAGGTTCTGGGTCGAGGAGGTACTGACTTTCAGCCTGCCGCGGACTATTACATGAACCATCCCGAGTACGACGGCCTGATATATATAACCGATGGAATAGCTCCTGATCCGAAGATACCTCCGGAATACCTACACCTGCCAGTAACGTGGGTCATCACCGACGATGATCTCATCCCCACTATCAAACACGGCTGGAACGGCAGTATAATGAAACATTAAATTAAAAAGCTATAGATATGGCAAATAAAAAAATCAGTGGCATATTTATCAAGTCAAAACGAAATATGCGTTATTACCGATGTCTGCATCCGACAAAAAAAGAACAGGAAGAATTTTTAGATAAATTTTCGGGTGGATCTTTATTGCAAGATTTAGGATTTGATGCAGATGTGGAGATGCCGGATTATCTTCAAGATACAAAACTTCTCTGCTATCGTGATATCAGAGATGATCTCCGTGCACAGTCGCAGGCAGAAGAGACCGAAGTATTGTACGAAGATGTTTTTTATAGTAATCAACAGACCGCTATCACAGACACCGGCATATTCTTCTGGCCGTATTACGAAGAATCGGGTGGCGTAAAACAGCATTATCTTTGGGAAGATATCGAATCGGTGGAGGCAGCCGATGAGGTTATTATTTTCCATGGGAAAAAAGATTTTGCACTTCCTGCAATAAGCGTCTGCGAGGAAGAGCTTATAGAAAACGAGAAAGACTTCAAAACATTCATCGGCATTCTCGACCACATGGCTAATCCCGATCGGGCCGAAAAGACTGAAGCTGTGCCTGAAAGGAATGAAAGGCTGAATAAGTCAGAATCCGTGCCTGAAAGAACGGAAGAGCAGAAAAAAGCCGATGAACCGAAAGAAAAAGCCGATGAACCGAAGAAAAATACATCAGTTATGAAAATGAACAATTTCGACATAGCCGTTACTGACAAAAATGTCGGTGAAGTGCTGGCGCAGGGCAAGTGCGGCGGTGCCGTCAGATTCGATGCCGATGTGTTGCCTCGGCTCGAGTCGGAAAAGGTAAGGCTTGGACGCCTCAAATCGGAGGGACAATCGCTAAAACCTTCAGAGTTGGGTACGGTCGATGAAATTCAAAAGTTGACCGGTCAGCTGAATGAACGGCTGGCGAAAATGGACCTTCCCCTCAAAAACCTTGATAAGGCCAAGGCGACATGGACTGCAAAGGCCGGAGGACTGCTGTCAAAGGCATTCATCGCTAACGTCCGCATAGTTTACAGTCCGCAGGGATTCTCTGTCGTTCCTGCAACAAATGCCGCAGGGAATAACGCCGGCATATATTTCTGGCCAAGCACTAAGCCGATGTCGGAGTCACGCGATACGGGTAACCTTCCCGAGGACATCGCCGCCGATATCCTGTCGGAAGCCGAGGCACTCCTGAACTACGGCAATCAATATGCCTTCTGTCTCTACCGCGTATGGTACGAAGTCGGACGGCTGAAGGGCGTAGGCCCGTTAAAGGCCGGAAGCCCGGTGAATTCGGTTGTGCGCACGGCCCGGACCAAGCTACATGAAGCCGAGCGTGTCGCCATAGCTTATGAATCAAACAGAAAAGCGGTTGCCGAGGTCGAGGAACTGACCGAGAAACTCACCCGGCAGGCCGATGAGCTGATGGCGAACATAACCGGAATCGATCCGGTGCTGACATCATTCAGTTGTCAGGAGGGGAATGTCTATGATGAAAAGTGGCTTGATGCGGTTAAAAAAGCAGCAGAAAGCCGCGTGACGATGCCTTATCTGCCTTTGTCATGGGACGGCAATAATTTCGGCACAGTATTCGACTGGCAGAAAGCCGTCAAAGCCGGCAAACCCAACCTCTTCATCGAGGCCGCGACCGACGAAGGCATAGAGGGACGAACCGACATGTTCGATAATTTTGTGGCAACGATGCTTCTTGCCTTCCCGATAAAACAGGTGCATTTTACAGTGCTTGAATACAGCCCCGTAAATACATTTGTAGGCAAAATGCTACCGGAAAAAGTGTGCGAGGTGTTCGATGCTCAATCTGATACTGAGGCAATCAAAACTTTTAAAAATCGAATAAAGGACCTATACAGTTCTACCCGTGATGTTGCTGACTGCTGCCCGCACGAAATTGTGATTATCTCCGGATTCGGGAAACGCGACCGAGTGTTTACCGATTTGATGAATCAGATGAAACCGATTATCGAAAACGGGCGCCGTGCAGGAATCTATTTCGCAGTCGTTTTGTCGGAAGATATAACCAAGTATGACTGGAAGGATGCAGATGCCAATGAATTCGAGCAGTTCTTCACCCCATACAGCACCATCCTCACCTCCAAGAAAGACAAAAGTGGCAACCCTATTCCCGACTATGCTTTGCTGCAGGATCGAGAAGCGGTCATTGAGACTGAAGACGGAGCGAAACAGGGTCCCCTCGCCGAACTTATAGCAGCCTATGCGGAAAAAGGTGCATCAACTGTGCCAAACAAGGTCTATGGACCGATTGAGAGCGGCGAGCTTTACAAATCAAAACCGATAACGGACCTCGAAAATCAGCCCAAAAAAGATGCCGGCAAGTTAGTGGTTCCGATTGCCGAAAGCGAAAACGGCGAAGAAATAAATCTTCAGTTCGACGACAAAGATTATATCTCTTGCTTTATCCTTGGTCGTTCCGGTATGGGTAAGTCGTTCACGCTCCACACCATATTGACCAACATGATGCTTAAATATGATCCGTCGACAGTGGAGTTCATTCTGATGGACTTCAAGCCGGGCGGTGTGGAAATGAACTACTACAAGGATGTTCCTCATGTGAGGAGTCTGCTTGTCAACGGAGCTGACCGTCAGGTAGCCGGGGAGATTCTTATGTCTATCGATAAGGAGATGACCCGTCGAGGGGATGTGTTCCAGCAATGCGGGGTTTCGAGTATCGGCCGTTACAACACATATGCTGCGAAACATGGCCTCGAACCGATGAAACACATTGTGATGCTGGTTGACGAGTGTCAGGATCTCTTCAAAGTTGAAAATCCAAACAGCGACACCAACATTGTAACCGACATTGCACGCAAAGGCCGTAGCTACGGTATCCACATGGTGCTTGCGACCCAGACGTTGCAAAAGACCGATATTCCCGGCGACGCACTTGCACAGTTCTCAGACTTCCTGTTCATGGGGTGCAAGGATGACGATGTAATGAAATGCGAGATTAAAGACCGTGAAGTAATAAAGGCCGTCGGACAGCTGGTAAGAGGTGAGGTGATTTACTGTCACCGCTCTTCGGCTCCGGTTCACGGTTATGTCTATAACTTTGCCGGAAAAGGAGACGTATATAAGGATAAAACACATGAGAATCTCCTCTCATCGCGTTTCACACACCCCAAAGAGAAGCAGTTCTATTTCAATGCATCCCAGATATATCGATTTGACGAGTCTGAACTAAAGGCTCTGAAAGATGCGGCCGAATCGGGCGTGAAACCTATACCGATGTCGGTTCTCGGCAAGAACCTGTCGGTGAAAGCAGACAGCCTCTATGCCAAATTCGGACGTACTGACGGAGCCAATCTTCTCGTTCTCGGAACCAATAACCTGCTGCAAGGCGAGAGAGTGCTTTGGAATGCAGTTGTGTCGGTCTACGACTGCAACAAGGCAATCGGACAGAATGCCCGATACTACATAGTGCCTAATATACCTGAAGAAGTGGATGCCGAGGCACGTACAGCGCACAGCGCAAGAATGGAGATGCTTAAAACTTTCGCAAGACGCAAGGACGTAAACATGGTCGAGGAAGAGGAACGAGCTGAAATTATCGAACGTGTGGCGGCCACAGTGCGGGGACGGCAGGCGTTGGCTGAGACAGACCGTAGCGCAGTGAAAGATCTGGACAGCATCTACCTGATTATTCCTAACCAGCAGCTGTTCTCCAACAAGATGGCCCGTCGCCCAAAAGGGTTTGAATCGCTTGACGACAATATCGTCACGACCTCGGCTGAAAGAACTCAGCCAGCGGAAGAGCCGGCGTCGGCATCCGATTCATTCGGATCGTTAGGTTTTGCCGACATTGACCTGAATTTTGATACAGCGGCAACACCCGGCCGTAGTTCGGCAAATTCATCAACCGCGGCTCCCGGCCGTGATCTTGACGAAGAGCTCCGTTTCGTTCTTGAAAATGGTCCGGCAGTGAACGTACATGTTTTGCTGCAGACCACGGCCCCCGATAAGATTTATTCGGGCGACTCTATGCGCGAAAAGGAGATGACGCTACTGTTTAACGACATCGTGTTCCTGAAGATGCTTCAGGCCGGCAGTATGAGTCTTCCGGTGGATCCACGTCATGTCGAGCAGCTCAGTGCCGATCCCAAGAGCCTTCGTGCTATCGTTTACAACGGATCACGCGGTGAGCGCACAGTCATCCCATTCGATTTCCCTAATTTAAAAAAGTAATTTCATAAAAATAAAGTACTCATGGCTTCAGACGCAAGTGCAAAATCAATAGAAGATCTCCGACAGTTCGAAACAGCGCTTCACCGCTATCAGGACGCGCTCGTACAGTCGACCAACGACATAATCCGTTCGATGAACATTGTGAACCAAGGGTGGAACGACAAGGTGCAGCAACGGTTCATGGAACAGTTTGCCGAAGCGCTTAAAGGGGTGAAACAGATGGCGGTACTCGTAGAGGAACGTCGTCGCTCGGTTCACACCAGCATAGACAAACTTCAGGATTACCTTAACACTAAATAATCCTTGACGATGGATGTTAATGTTCGCGATGTCGACGAGATAGTGCGGTTCGGAAGGTCGCTGAATAGTTTTGTGTCGGATTATCTGGGACTATTGCGACAGGTGGGAACTGCGTCCAGTAACGATTATAATACAGCACGAAACTCCCTGAACAGAATACGCAGTCGAATGGAATCGGCTGAGTCTAATCTGCGTTCGGCCGAAGGAATGCTCGAGGATGCGATTGACCGCGCCAACAGATATCCTGAAGAAGACAATTCGGATGCCGTGGCATATGCATCATCTATGGTTGAAGAACGGGAGGCGATATATCAGCGTGCCAAGGATGCTTTTGATGAAGCTGAGGGAATTGTGCTGAGAGTGAAACAGACTTCCGACAGAGTTTTCGAAGAGGTAAACCGAAGCTATAATCAGATACGCGAGAATGGTTCTGACGCTCTGGGTGCAATAAAGCATGCAGCTCAAAGCATTTCCCGGTATATCAAAAAGTAATCAGCGATGCAGGAATATTCAAGGATTAGGAAAAGCCAGGTAGCGCATCGTACTGACGCCTTGCGTCCGGAGATGGAAAAGCTACAGAATGCCATTCGGCGTGTAGGAGAAAATTGGAACGATGTCGTCGCGCAAGGCATCCAGACAACAAAAATCAATATGGTGATCTCTGCCTGTAACTCTATCAATTCTTTGCTGATAGAGATGGGTGCAAGCCTCAATGCTGACCTTGCACGTATCGAAGAACTGTCAGAGATAGCAGACAAACAATAACGATTCTATTATGTATTGCCCAAAATGTAAAAAAGAAATACCGCCATTGAACGCGGCACCGGATTCCAAAATCATCCGAGAGATAGTTTCGGCCGATATTGACTGCGAAGGCAATCCGGTATATGATATGGCGAAGGTTAAGGTGTGCCGCAATAATGCCACTACCTGCTACTGGTGTGGAACTAAGTTGCTTAAGGAAGAACCGAAGCCGGAACCCAAACCGGAATCGAAGCCGGAAACGAAGCCGGAACCGAAACCGGAATCGAAGCCGGAACCGAAACCGGAACCGAAGCCTGAACCCAAACCGAAACCAAAACCGGAACCGAAGCCTGAACCCAAACCGAAACCAAAACCGGAGTCAAAACCGAAACCAAAACCAAAGCCGGAGCCGCCCAAGATAGAGAAGCCCAAAAAGAAATCTTCGGGATGGTTAGTGATAGTGCTTGTTCTGGCTCTTCTCGTCGGCGGATGCTTCTTTTTGTTCAAGAGTTGCGGTAGCGATGACAAAGCTAAATCACACAGCTCAAACAGCATCGAGGTCTCCGAAGTTGGTTCCGGCCATGTGTCTTCTAAAGAGTGGGGCGAACTTGAAAAGCGTCTCAAGGATTTTGGATCGCCAGAAGATTTCGTTAAATCATGTGGCAGCAAGTCTGCTTCAGACATCCGGGACGAAGCCTATAAGATGTATTCCGACCTTAAGGATGATGCGTATGACTTATACACTGAGTTAAAGGATAAGGCTTATGACGACTACACTGCCGTAAAAGACGCCGCATATGAACGTTACCAGAACGAGGAAATACCCTTTGAAAAGTATAATGATATTCAGTCAGAAGCTTTTTCGAAGTATAACGAGATACAGTCTGATGCGTTCTCACGCTATAACGATCTACAGAGCGAGGCATATTCGTGGTATTCTGATGTAAGCTCTATCACCTATTAGATTTGATGAAATCTTTTCAGCTGTTTTGGCGCGCGGTAAAGTCGACGCGGCACGAGATGTGGATTTCGCTGCAGGTGCTTGTGGCGACTACTCTCGTGCTGTCATTGCTGCTGTATATGGTAGAGCATAACGCGCAGCCGGATGTATTCCGCAATTATTGGGACGCCCTGCTCTGGTCATCGATGGGATATATAGAGGATCCTGGTGAATTTGCCCCATATGCCCCCATCACATTCTGTGGGAGAGTCCTGAAAGTGCTTTGTGCAATAATCAATATCGCGATTTTCGCGGTCCCGGCCGGTCTTGTAGCCAGCGGTTTCTCGGATGCAATGGCCGAAGACCGCCGCGAGCAAGAACTTGAAGAGATGCGTCAGCGCTTAAACAAATCGTTCCGACGCAAGCAGGATAAGACCACAAAATTGCGCACCGCTCCGCGATATGTTCCGATTGTCGATGTTCAGGTGATGCAACAACTTGACACTAAGGATATAATCGATGCGGTGCGCTCATCAGATGAATTCCGGCTGCGCAATCTTGCCACGGCAAAGCCCGAGAGTGAGAATCCTGCCGACCGGCTTGTCATCGAGGAGATACCTTCTGAAGGGCGCACTGTTTACGGATGCTGTATAGATCGCGGCAACCGCGTTACTATTGTCGCACCCACGGCATCGAATGAAGTCGGCATGACCAACTTCGCTTACTATCTGGCCCTCTTCGGCGGTTTCAATTACATCAGCAAGGAGTTTGAAGAAAACAGCGATGAAGTCAGAAGCTATTACCTGATTGACAGCGAAGCCGGAAGCCATGCAATGGAGGCTTATCTCGCAGACATCCGTCGCCTGACCCGAGGCGATGACCGATGGGCAGTGGCACTGATTGCGGCCGATTCAGTCCATCCTGAAAAACTGCACTTCATTACATCGCGTCTCGAAAATATCGGCGGTGGTTCTACCGTGATAAAGACTGAAGGATTCGAGCGACTTTATCAATCGGTCGAAGAAAAAATGAAGGAGGAGTTCGGAATAGAATCGGAACACAACAGCCGCTATCGTCCTGTCGGAGCGAAGAACGTCACCGTGAGAATTGGTGGCGGGAAGGATTGCAACGCTTTCACACTCCGCGTGGACTGGGACATCATTGCTTTCGACAACCGGCATGTGGCTATCGCATATGCCTTGGCCCGGCAGATAGCCGCAGCGCTCGAAGGACGCACCGTCGAGCCATCGCCTGACTGGAAACAATCCGGCTATGGCTACTGATAACTTGATAATTACCAAATTAGAATATGGCGAAAAATCCAAACTTAGTCCTCTCGGGGCACACATTTGCATTGGCCCCCACTAAAGTAGAGCGCAAAAAACTCTACGGTTGGACGGAATTAAGGGCTACGGACACTGACGGTTATATCTGTCGTCAGGTAGGACTCGACAGTAACGGCCGAGAATTCCAAGGGCGAGCCTAAGATGAACATGCTGGTGGAATACACCGGGGCCGACGGATATAAGGTGGTAGCTCAGACACCGGGAGTGGCTGTCCACAGTGCGGTGTTCGAATGTGAGCGTCCCGATAAGTCGTGCAATCCTACCGATATACGCCTGTCGCAGTTGTATGATTTCTGTCCGTTTTCAGAGGCGGCGCCGGTGTCATTGTCCGGGCTTCCCAGAAGCGAACTTCTTGCCCGACGTATTAATCCTTAATGAACAAATGATGTGATTTTGCGATTGTTTATATAAAACAATCGCAAAATGAATAAAAAGACGATATATGACAGATTTAGATATTGGTCTGAACTCCAATCGGGTGCGACAGCCATAGTGGAGGATGGCCGTTCTGTGACGTACGGGGAGCTTGATGTTATGGCAAATGCGATAATGTCGAAATTTTACTCAGCGCAGTATCCGGCAATAGGCATCGTGATGAGTCACAGCATTGAGATGGTAGCGGCAATTCTCGCGGTTCTGAAGAGCGGAGCGGCATACGTACCAGCCGAACCGTCATTGCCAAAGGCCCGCATAGATTACATGATGGGTACAGCGGGAGTGAATTTTATAATAACAGACGATTATTGCCGTAACTTGCCGGAAGCTCAGTCGTTGGCTGACAGGTCGGAGCCGAACGGAACAGCTTATATCCTGTACACGTCAGGCACTTCCGGACGACCTAAGGGTGTTGTGGTTGAAAATCGCAGTGTGGTGAATTATGCCGAGGCGTTTGAAAATGAATTTCATGCTGCACCCGGTGATGTGATGCTCCAGTATTCGATATGTTCTTTTGATATTTTTGTTGAGGAGGTTTTCACTACGTTGCTCAACGGCGCGACTTTGGCAATACCGTCTAAAGAAATACATGAAGGGAGTCTTTCCGATCTCATGGATTTTTGCGAAAGACACGACGTAACTGAAATAAGCGGTTTCCCGTACCTTCTTGCGGATATGAACCGCTATCGTCGTTACCCGGGCAAATTGCGGTTGTTAATCAGCGGTGGTGACGTGATACGTGCGGCCTATGTCACTTGGCTTAAAGGACAGAAATTTGTTATTTACAACACTTACGGACCGAGTGAGACGACCGTATGCGCGACTTATTTTCGCATTGACAATGCCTCACCGCTCGAAGACGGCACATATCCGATAGGAAAGGCTATAAAAGGAGTTCGGGTGAAAATTCTCGACGACCGTCTGCAGGAAGTACCGGATGGGACGACCGGTGAGATCTGCATATTCGGGGAAGGTGTTTCTCGCGGTTATATCGGGAATCCCCCGGAACAATCTAATTTTGTGACTTTAGATGACGGAACGAGAATGTACCGGAGCGGAGATCTCGGTTATCGTCTGCCTGAGGGCAATATCGCTTTCCTGCGTCGTAAAGACAAGCAGGTTATGATTTTGGGCAAGCGTGTAGAGCCCGAGGAGGTAGAGAATGTTCTCAACGAATCTCCCTGCGTGGAGCGAGGCATTGTCCGTGCGTTTACAGATGAACAGGGTCTGGCGTACCTTACGGCTTATTTCGTGCCGTCGCACAAAAACTGCCACATAAGTCGTATAAAGAATTTTCTGAGTTCACGGCTGAGCGATTTCATGGTGCCTGAATTTTTTGTTAAAATGGATGAGATACCGCTTACTTCACGCGGGAAAGTAAACGACCGGCTATTGCCGGTTGTAATGAAGGAAGGAACGCCGGAATGAATCTTAACATAAGAGAAATAACGGCTATACCGACCCTGATGCATTGGCGCAAGGAGGTTATTGAGAATGTTTTCGGCACTATACCGTCGAAAAGATTGCTTGTGGCAAACCGTCAGTATTATCGTCGGAATATCGCTGACGGGCGGCATATAGCCATAATAGCGGAGATTGATGATGTGGATGTGGGATGCGGGGCTTTGTGTCTGTCGGAAGAGTTGCCGTCGCCCGACAATCCATCGGGCAAATGCGCCTATCTGATGAATATTTATGTGCGTGAGACGTATCGCGGACAAGGGATAGGCCATTCAATTGTCCGGTGGCTTGTCGACAAAGCCACACAGTTAGGTTGCGACAAAATCTATCTTGAAACAACAGATTGTGCCCGAACGTTATATAATAGTATCGGTTTTGAAGATTTATCGGGATATATGAAATATGCAGACATTCAGAATATCGGATCTTAATATAATGACAGTCAGTAAACCTGCTGACAGAGTATGTTATGTGCTTTATCCTTTTGACGGCCTCGAAGAATGGATAGAAGAAGCGGCTGAGCATTTTGATGTTACAATAGCCGTGATAACAGGGATGGATTGGGATGACGACTTGACGCCATGGACGGCCAAGGGGCAGCCACCGGGTTGTCCGGATTTCAAAGGGAATGCCTCGGGTTTTCTTTCCCGGCTTGTCGATGATGTTGTCCCGGAGATTGAACGAAGATTAAAACTGTCGGAAGGTGTTGAACGAACTCTGGCCGGTGTATCTCTTTCAGGTCTTTTTACTCTTTGGCAATGGATGCTGAATGACACATTCCAAAATATTATCTGTCTTTCCGGTTCGTTCTGGTATGAAGGATTTGTAGGATGGATAAAGTCACAGTCTATCCCGAAAAAGAAGGGCAGAGCATACTTCTTGCTTGGTAACCAGGAAGCAAAAGCCAAAGTTAAGGCTTTTCAGTCCGTACAGACCGACACCATTGATATTGTGGACTATCTGCACGACCATGGAATCTGCGATATATTCGAACTCGTCCCCGGCAATCATTACCAGTACGGTGAACAACGCCTCACCCGAGCCTTCACCCGGATGTTCTCTCCTCACTCCCATTAAACCGATATTCAATCTGCTATGTTTTCTATCAATTTTAACTATTTGTAATATATAATTTATTACTTTTGTGATTGGAATAAAGACCAGAGTGAGATAGCGTTTTTATCCTGAATATCAGTAATGTCATTTTGGAATAAGATTATAGATACATTTAACGTGGCACAGAATAAGTCAGCTCGTCCACTGGAAACGTCATATGATGTGTCCCGCTATTGTTTTGTAGATGTCGAAGTCGGATTAAATGACAAAAAGATTCATGATATAGGAGCTATAAGATGGGATGGCGCTGTTTTTCATTCGTCAGACAGACAAGAGCTGATTTCTTTTTTGAAGGATGTGGATTTTGTCTGTGGACATAATATCATTCATCATGATGCAAGATACCTGTTTGGCGATGTGTCGAATAGGTGGTTGCTGGTAGATACGCTGTTCTTGTCTCCATTGCTTTTCCCGGAGCGTCCGTACCATCACTTACTGAAAGATGACAAGTTAGTAAGCGAACAGGTAAACAATCCCGTTAACGATTGCGAAAAAGCCCGTGACTTGTTGATGGACGAAATGGCGCGATGGAATGAGCTTTCTGACTCAGAGCAGATGATATTTTCAACCCTTCTTTACAATGTCGATGAGTTTAAGGGCTTTATGACCTTTGTAGGTGCAAAAGAGGGTAGAGGGCAATCATTGGTAAGTATGATTCGTACACAGTATTTCGGCAAAATATGTGAACATGCAGATATTATGAATGCCATCAGTCATCATTCTTGTGAATTAGCTTATGCACTTGCATTGGTTGATACTGCCGACCACCGTTCCATCACACCCCCATGGGTGTTGCATAACTATCCGGATGTAGAGAATCTTGTAAGAATTCTCCGGCATACGAAATGTGAGGAAGGTTGCAGCTATTGCAACACAAACCTTGATGTGCATGTTAATCTGAAACGTTTCTTCGGATTTGACAATTTCAGAAGCTATGAAGGTGAGCCATTGCAGGAAAATGCCGTTCGTGCCGCAGTCGATCACAAATCACTATTAGCCATTTTCCCTACAGGCGGAGGAAAGTCGCTGGCATTTCAGTTGCCTGCAATGATGGAGGGCCGATCTGTGCATGGCCTTACAGTAGTAATTTCTCCATTGCAGTCACTGATGAAAGACCAGGTGGATAATCTGGCTGAAAGAGGTATTACGGATGCTGTCACCATCAATGGTTTGCTTGATCCTCTTAGCCGTTCTGAGGCTATTCGAAGAGTAATGGACGGAAATGCTTCATTGCTATATATTTCTCCGGAGATGCTTAGGTCAAAGACAATTGAGAAGATATTGCTGGCTCGTCATGTGGTGCGTATTGTAATAGATGAAGCTCATTGTTTCTCTGCCTGGGGACATGATTTCCGAGTGGATTATCTGTATATCGGCAAATTTATCAATAAATATCAGGAGACGAAAAAGTGTCGGGAACAGATTCCGATTTCTTGTTTCACAGCCACAGCAAAACAAAAAGTAATTCAGGACATTTGTGACTATTTCAAACAAACTCTCAACCTTGATCTTCTGATTTTTGCATCCTTGGCAACCCGTACGAATTTGAGATATTCAGTAATACATGCTGAAACGGATGATGATAAGTACATTAAATTACGTTCATTGATAGCAGAATCCTCAGTACCTACTATTGTGTATGTTTCCAGAACTAAACGCACAAGGATATTGGCCGACAAACTCACTCGGGATGGTTTCGAGGCTTTGCCCTTTGACGGTAGGATGAAACCTGACGAAAAGATTGCCAATCAGGAGGCTTTTATGAACGATCGCGTACGCGTTATTGTGGCAACCTCTGCATTTGGAATGGGTGTTGATAAAAGTGACGTGGGACTGGTAATACACTACGATATTTCCGATTCCTTGGAGAATTATGTCCAGGAGGCCGGTCGTGCCGGTCGTGATCCTCATCTCGAAGCCCGATGTTTCGTACTGTATAGTGATGCCGACCTTGATAAACACTTCATCCTGCTAAACCAGACAAAATTAAGTATCAGCGAGATACAGCAAGTTTGGAAGGCAGTAAAAGATATGACCCGGCAACGTATGCGCGTGTGCTCTTCGGCTTTGGAAATAGCCCGAAAGGCCGGTTGGGATGACTCTGTGTCTGACATAGAAACACGTGTGCGGACAGCTTTGGCGACATTGGAACAGGCCGGTTATCTTGAACGTGGAAACAACGTGCCACATGTCTATGCGACCGGTATAACTGTGAAAAATCTTGACGAAGCTCGCAGGCGTATCACCGATTCCCTGCTTTTTGAAAATGAGGAGGTGGAAAAAGCTGTGCGCATCATAAAATCGCTGATATCGCAAAAATATATTGCTAAGGCACAAGATTCAGAAGCTGAATCAAGAATAGACTATCTAGCTGACATTCTCGGGTTAAGTAAGAATGAAGTGGTCTCCTGTGTGGAGCGAATGCGCCAAGAGGGGATTCTTGCCGACTCGAAGGATATTTCTGCTTTTCTGAACGATGCGGGAGAATCAGAAAACAAGTCAAAACGCCTGTTGGACCGGTTTACAAAACTTGAACGCTATATTCTGGGTCATATATCTGACAAACCGCTTCGCATCTCATACAAGCAGCTAAACGATAATGCGCAGAAAGACGGGGTTGAAACTGCTACTGAAAAGGATATACGCACATTGCTTTATTTCCTTACGATCAAAGGATATACGCGTAAGAAAGAAGATATTGCACATATTCTTGAATTGTCTTGTCAATTGAATTCGGAATTGGCTCTACAACGCTTTGAGAAACGTTTGGATTTATGCAATTATATAATTGGGTGGCTGTATGGACTTGCTACAACAAACTCGGAAGAAACAAAAAATAATAGCGTCCAGTTTTCAGTCGTTGAGCTGCTGAATGATTTAAAAGCTAATGGAAATACCCTGTTAGGAACTATGCTGGATGTACGGCTGGAAGATGTTGAGGAAGCATTGCTCTACTTGTCAAGGATTGGGGCATTGAAACTTGAAGGTGGTTTTCTTGTTCTGTACAATGCCATGGACATACGACGAATCAAAGATAGCAGACTACGATACAAGCAGGATGATTACCGGATGCTAAACGAATTTTATAAACAAAAGATTCAGCAAGTACATATCGTAGGGGAATATGCCAATCTGATGGTCCGTGACTATAATGCTGCCCTACAGTATGTGCAAGATTATTTCCACATGGACTACAAGCGTTTTGTTTCAAAATATTTTAAAGGTGAACGTTTGCGGGAGATTGAGCAAAACATCACGCCGGAGAAATATAAGCAAATTTTTGGCTTGTTATCTAAAAAACAGATGGAAATTATCTCCGACAAGGAATCTCGTTGCATCGTTGTGGCGGCGGGTCCGGGCAGCGGTAAAACGCGCGTGTTGGTGCATAAGCTTGCTTCTTTATTATTACTTGAAGATGTCAAGCATGAACAACTCCTTATGCTAACTTTCTCGCGTGCCGCAGCTGTTGAATTCAAACAACGACTTTTGGGCCTTATCGGTAATGCCGCCCACTTTGTCGAAATTAAGACATTCCATTCCTATTGTTTTGATCTGTTGGGAAAGATTGGCAATCTTGATGATGCTAAGGATATAGTGGGGCGTGCAGCGCAGATGATTCGGAATGGAGATGTGGAACCAAACCGAATTGCCAAGACTGTCTTGGTTATTGATGAAGCTCAGGATATGAGCGACGAGGAGCATGCTTTAATACATGCGTTGATGACAGTCAATGAGGAGATGCGTGTTATAGCAGTTGGTGATGATGACCAAAATATATTTGAATTCCGAGGTTCGGATTCTCGCTATATGAACCAACTTCTGAATGAGTCAGGATCCAGACTTATTGAGATGATAGAAAATTATCGCAGTTCACGACATGTT
The DNA here is from genome assembly GCA_964489495.1 of uncultured Bacteroides sp. GTDB lineage: Bacteria > Bacteroidota > Bacteroidia > Bacteroidales > Muribaculaceae > Paramuribaculum. Next base: position 29,030 of record CAZAZA010000002.1, on the reverse strand, counting down.
GTTGATCTCGCAAACGCTTTTGTAAGAGGAATCAAGGGACGCATAAAGAAAGAACCTATCATTTCAATGAAGAATAAAGACGGATTGGTTTGCATCCGCCATCATGTCTCGCGTATAATGTATCAGCCTCTGGTTGATGACCTGTTGGCTAACAGAGGGGAAGGTTCCATTTGCGTATTAACTCAGACCAATGAAGAGGCAGTAATTCTTGTGGCTTTGCTGCGCAAGCATGGATTAAGCAGCAAGCTGGTGCAGAGCATGGACAGCTTTAGGTTTTGGAATATGGCCGAAGTACGCATGTTTCTCAAACTGATAGATAATGGTATCCGGACACCGATTATATCTGAAGATGTGTGGGAGAGAGCGAAACATCAGACGTTCACTATGTATGCCAATTCTACAAGTCTACATTACCTGCAACGGTGCATCACGTTATTTGAAGAAACTAATAAAGCAAAATATCTCACCGATTTTAAAGAGTTTGTCTTTGAATCGTCGGTAGAGGATTTCTGTGATCTATCGGGAGCAGATGTGGTAGTCTCCACCATACATAAGGCCAAAGGGCGAGAATTTGACGACGTGTATCTGCTCATCACAGAACCTCAACATGTCCTGAACGAAGTATTGCGTCGATATTACGTTGGCGCGACACGAGCTAAGGAACGTCTTTTCATACACACCAATTGTCCTCTTTTTGACAAAATGCCGGCTGATGAGCATATTGTCTACCAGCAGAAGTATGACCTCCCTGAAGAGATTGTTCTACAATTATCCCACAAAGATGTAAACCTCGGTTTCTTCAAATCGCGAAAGAAAGAGATACTTGCGCTCAGAGCGGGTCAGAAACTTCGATTTGACAACAACTATCTTTATGAAAGTTCTAAGAATACGCCTGTCGCACAATTGTCACAAAAGATGCAGGGCGAATTGCGACTATGGACTGAAAAAGGATATAATGTTACTTCTGCTTTAATTCGGTTTATTGTGTCATGGCGTCCGAAAGATGCACTAAGAGAAGAAAAAGATCATGCCGTGTTGCTTGCCGACCTAATGCTCAAAAAAACTGAGTAGGATTTGTACGTTGTATTATGGTTTAAAGATGATTTATCAAATTTCCAACGAAATTTTTAGTTGTAATTTTGCGGGGTCATCAATCATATTATGCAACTATAAAAAATGATTTACGAGAAACTTACGGCTAAGGAAGAGGAAACGATGCTTCTGCTTTGGGAATACGGGCCATGTAGCGTAAAAGAGTTGCTTGAGCATTTCGAAGAACCACGTCCACATATCAATACGTTGTCATCATTCGTCAGAATTCTTGAAAAGAAAGGTTTCGTAGGACATATGCCCGGACACCATGGGGGATTCAACTACTATGCTGTTAAACCGCTTTCCGAATTCCGAAAAGGAGTCGCAGGCCGTTTTATCAAGAAGTATTTCGGCAACTGTTTTTCGATGGTATCTCAATTGATTGAGGACGAACAGCTGAACGCTGACGAACTCCAAGAGCTGCTTGAAATAATCAAAAACAAAAAGAAGTAAAAAGTTTAACAGCCAACTATGTCACTTCTTTTCTCATATTCTCTGGCAGTGTCTGTCTCACTGCTGCTATGTCTCATTGCTTACAGAATTTCACTGACTTCAGCCAGAAATTTCTCAGCCTGTCGTCTGACTACAGTCGGATTGGACGGAGGCATCAAGGCTTACTTCAATATCGGTGTCGATAATTTTTATAATATATCATCGCAAAATATTTCTGCAAATTTCAGCTACAAGCATCCTCGTCACGTACTTTTCGTGAACAGCCAAAGGCGGCGGTTTATCTCTCGGTTATCCTTCATCCGTAAGTTACTTAGATCGGGCGCAGTTCGCCTGTGACCGAGTCGATGACATATCCTGCCACACGTATATCGTGGGTAATGAGGGGATGGTTGCGGATCAGGTCGACAGTCTCGGCGATTGACTGCGTCACTTCGTCGAAACCGTGAAGCCAACGGTCAAGGTCGATACCGCAGTGACGCATAAGTGAAATGTTGCTTTCCGGTACTCCGCGTTCTTTCATCAGGTGAAGCATCTCGGCGGCATTCATGCCCTGGACTCCGCATTCCGTATGACCGATGACCATAATCTCATCGACCCCGAGTTCGTAGACCGCGATTAGCAGCGAGCGCATGGTTGAATCGAAAGGATTGGTTATTACACCACCGGCATTCTTGATAATTTTCACGTCGCCGTTACGCAACCCGAGAGCTGCCGGCAGCAGTTCCACCAGCCGCGTATCCATACACGTGACGATAGCAATCTTTTTGTCGGGATATTTGGATGTGATGAACTTTTCGTATCCCTTCTCTTCAACAAATTTTTTGTTGTATTTTAAAATCTCTTCTATCATAATTTGGTCGTCTAAATTGCCATGGTATCTTTTCCGCGTAAAGTTAGCACATTCTTTCAACAAGACCAAATTTGGCTTTAAAGATACTGGCGGAGGTGGAGACGGGCACCCCGCGGAGGCAGTTGGGCGATTTGCGAGGCGATGGCGTTTAATTCCTGTGCGTGAAGGTAATTTATTCTCTTAGGTGGTTCTTGAAATTGCTCTGTACTGACGATAAGAAGTCGCCCTTCTGCGCATTGGTCGAAAAGTTCTTTATATGGTTTTTTCCTGTTGGAAAAGCAATAATCTGTGATAAGTATTATTCCATTGCCATTTTTGACTGCTGTATCGCGGTATTCTTTTTCATAGGGATTGATGAAAGGTGATACCAATACTCCTCCGGAGCGAATTGTTTCTTCCCATTCTTTGATTTTAGATTCATAATCAGTTGTCTTCAACGGATGTCGGCTAAGCTTGACAAATGATTTTACAGGATTGTCGAGCAGAAAAATGTTGCCGTAAAGGCCGCATTCTCTTCCATTGACGGTTATCCGCAATTTATGGAAGAAATATTCCGGACAAAGTTTCTTGACCAGATATCTGCGTGGATTATCGGTAATGTAATTATAAAAGGCATCTTTAGCGCCGGCTCGTAAAGCAATCTTATCGTTAAACCCGCTTTCAAAAAGAGGTAGGTTTGACAACGCTAATGGCGATTGAGGAAATTTCTCGTAAAATTTTTTGGAACAGGCAGATTTGAATGCAGCGATCATAGAACCGAGAGCCATTTCCGTCCTTTCTGTTACGAAGAGTTCGAAATGGATATGATCTGGCATCACGATGCGGCATAGAATGCGCAAGCCTGGATAATTGAGGCAAAGCTGATTCAGGCAATCTTGGATGATTTTTCCAGCGGGATAAATATCTACAAGAGGAGAGATTTTAGGCGATTTCGGGTCACGGGTTATGACAGAGAGGAGCGGAGCTTGTGGTGATTTCAGCATAGTTATCATATAGATGCAGCGACTGCGATAGTCGTGGTTGTTGCATCTGCGGTTAAAGCTATGATGGAAATCGGGCATTTGATTTATCGGAATTATATTGAATAAGCTAAAGCTTACTCACAGAACCAAAAGGATAAATTTTATAAAACCTGGTTCGGTTAGGAAGCTTCAGCTTCACTGATTGTAGTTGCAAAAATAAGCAATTGTTCTGGTAGCTCCAAATAATACAGATCTTCAGGTCTGAAAGCGGCTACAATTATAGCCAAATCCTTTCCATCCTTGATTATTTTGAATTTGTTTAGGTCTGAGTAGTCGGTGTCAACCTGTACGTCGAGATCGTAATTGATTGTCAGATTTCGGCAAGACTCTCATTGACAGCTTCGGGGTCAAACAAGTTGTTCTTCAAAACATATTTCAAATCATCAAATGAATCATATCCGAGAGCATTAGCCAACTCTTTTTTCTGACTCTTTGTCAGAGAGTCTTGTTCTTTCCAAGCCAGACGCATGTTCAGATAGCTCCAAACGCCTCCACAATCTTCAATGGGCTGCATATCACTCTTCCAACGGGTGCATTCGGCTACTTCACCATCTCGTGATGAAACATTGATTACGTTGATAGCGAACCTCCAATCATCGCCAAAGTCGTATACATAGACAAGTTTTTGACCTTTTTTGGCGAGGAAAGCGGTTATGCCGGTTTCTCGGGCATCGTGTGTGCAATCTTCCAGACCCATTTCATATGAATCTGTCGGTAGACCTATCGATAGTTCATGATTGTATGTGTTATTGCTTTGGAAACACCAGAGATGAGCATTTTCAAATCCGCATACTTTCTGAATAGCTCTATGAAGTTGATAAAAAGTAAAATCAGCGGGAATCTTCAGTTCTCGCCACATCGGTGGTTTTGTGACATCTTGCATCTGCACACGCAATGTTAATGTTTTTTCAGATGCATCTTTCAAACACTCTGGACATGATTTTACACGAAATCTGTTACCTTCAAACAAATCAGCACATTCTTTACTATCAAAATGCTCATTGCCATCCTCCATTATGCCATTGAAGAGTGCCTGAAACTCCGTATATTCTTCGGTTGTGACTCCAAGTAACACCGCTTGTGTCATTACTTTAAATCGGATTTCATCAGTAGTGCCAATGTTTTTCCTTCTCTTTCTCATATCTGTAAAAATATTTCGCTAAGTAAGGGGACTTTATGTCAACTTCCAAATATTTCGGCAAAAAAACTTAGAAAAGTTCTAAACTTGTTGTCTATGGCGCTTAAATTTCAATATCTGAAGAAAGCCCGGTGAGAAATTGGTGGAAGTCGTTGACGAGGAGCTCTCTGTCAGCTTCGATGTAATAATAATGTCCGGATTCAGGTAATATAGTGACGGTTATGCCGGTGCGGGATGGAAACCAACGGGCTGATCTAAGGGATACCATCTCGTCGTACCCGGATAGGTAGACGCGTGTAGGAATTTTTAGTTGGTTGGCAATAATACGTATGCGACGTATCTCCGTGAATAATTCAAGATAGCGGGGTACCCACTTAATGTAGTGTATGGGATTGTGGTCATTTGCAATGCTGTAGGCAGCTTTTGCAGCGGCTGTACGCGGATTATCGATCTTCCCTCCCAGGACTTTGAAAGACGTGACTGGCAATCGCCATGTCGGCCTTATAGTGAGCGGCGGGTTGAGTAGGAATAGCGCGTCGGCCTTACCCATCACCGCATTGTCTATGGCGAAAAGTGTTCCCATAGAATGGGCGACAATCACAAGGCGGGACCCTTTGGCGCGCAGCTTATCGACAGCTTCGGACACTTGCCCACGCCACCGATTCATAGAGGCTTGACCGAAAGCCTGAGGCGTATCGCAGTGTCCCTCCAGCAAAATGTACTCACAGTGAAACTCCTCTGACGGTAGACATGACCGTAGAAAGTCGAAATAATCCGGCTTCCCAAGAATACCATGTATGAAAATAACTTCAGTCAAAACTATATTTTCAAATAATTATAAAGGTAAAAACAAGCTTGAAGTTAACGATCATCCTCACCGAAAATATTTTCACGCAAACGCTGATAGAGAAATGACAAGGCAAGCAGAACTGCTCCCAGGAATATGAACACTATGATTCGTCCTACCATTGGGAGCCCCCAGATGTCATATGCCACAAGTTTCAGCAATAAAAGTCCGAAAATGGCGATGCCTGTTATCCTGACCACCCGGCTGCGGTAACGGATACCGGCTGCCATGAGCATGCTTCCACAGATGATAAGGCCGATGGAAAATCCGGCACTATAGTAGCGTGTTAGGTCCGTGCTACGGAGCATGAGTTCAATTGCAGTCACCGTGAACAAAGAAGCTGACAGAGAAAAGTAGACAGCAAACCCGTTGCGGCGGAATGGTCCCATAAGCTTCGGGTGGCGAAATATGCGGTTGCCTTGTATTGAAATTACAGCAATATACAGGAGTGCACCAATCCACTGTATGATTTCATTGGCAACAGTGGGCTGACTGTAGGGTTTGCACCATAATAAGAATAGCAGCGTGCCTACGGCCGGAAGCAACCATCCGACGTAACCGCTGTTGCGGCCGTAGAGACTTACAAGCAGAAAGGCTGTCATGGCCGTGGTCATAGTGGCTGTCATTGCCGTCTTCTGTCCCAAGATGAGGCTGATTAGCAGATATGACGCTATGCATATCATTACAATTCCCGCCCAGAGTGATACGCAATAAGCCACGCGGCGCACCTCTTTGCCGTAGCAGAGAAAAGTATTCCATTTTTTAGAAATAACACATGCGATGGCGATGTAACACATACCTGATAAGACATATGTCCATACATCGCTGTAACTCATTCCGGCATAGATGCTTGTCGGTTTATGCGATATTAACATCTGGATGTCAATTAACGCAAGCAATAATGCCGTTATTGCAAAAAGTTTCCGATGAGTCAAGATGCATACTCCGACGAAGACAAGCGTAAGTACTGCAAAACTTACGGTTATCACCGATGGATTGGAAAATTGCACCGGAATGGTGAGAACGGCACTTACCGCCGAAGCACCGAGCAACAGATTCTGCATAATGTTGTCGTTAGTTTTACTGTAGAATCTATAGAACAACAACAGATTGATGGCCCCGTCCACAAATGGTATTAAGCCTTTAACACGACACATTAACGGTATATTCGAAATGAATTCAATTCCGAAAAATAGATAGGAGAAAAAGTTGACGGCTGCCGTCAGGAGCAGGAAAAGGAAGAGTCCCGAGTGTTTGGTGTCGCGACTTAGAACCGTGGCAAGGGGTATTGAGAACAGAATTACAAATAGTGTTGAGAAGAACAGCATTATGGCTGAGTCGTTCGATGTTATATTATCTGTCAGATAGTAAATGAGAACAACTGTCCATGTCAATAGATTGCCGATACCGGCAAGTTCCCACCAGTTGCGTTTTAGGGTTATAAGAAAAATTCCGGCGTTGAGTATTGTGATATAACTAAATAGCATGAGGCTGCTACCTGTTTCGGATATAGAGAGAAACGGAGCCACGAATCCCCCTATGAATCCTGTCATTGCAAGTTCGCGCCGGTCAAACTTTATAGCTATACATATGATTATGACGGTAAGTGTTATTAAGATTGCCAGGGCTGTGCCTGAGCTGAAAAGGCTGTAATAATTATGGGCTACAGCAACAGTAACGAAACAGATTGCAAAGCCGCCGCCGGCTAGAACTGACGAGAAGTTGCGGTAATGCTTCCGAAGAGGGTAGGCGATACCCACAAGCCCAATACCGGTTGCAAGACCTATAATTGTGCGACCCACCTCGTTGATCCAGTTATTATCAATGGCGAACTTTACGAAAAATCCAATCCCTATTATAAGTGCCAGGACTCCAATCTTGCTCATAAGATTCTCACCGATAATTTTCTCCAAATTACGGCGCGGTGCATTTTCCGGCTTCGGTTCGGGGGGAGTAATCTCATTAATTTCTGGAAGTGCAGGAGGAACAGGCAGGGGATTGTTGAGAGGAGGCGTTGCCGTCTGTGTTGACATAGTGCTTTCAGTTTCTTGTATTTCCGGTATGACGGTCTCTTGTATCTCGCTATTTTCTGCAGGCTGCTCAGTGCTTTCCGACAGTTTCTGTAGGATGGGCTCAAGTTGAAAAAGTAGATCCGAGAGTCTGTCTTTTTCCTCTATGGTACAGCTGATCACTTTCCGCATCTGGATTATCAGTATGACTATGAGCACAAGTAACAAAAATAATATCAAAGAGAGTATTCCCATGGTATTTCTATTTTATTTCACAAAAATACGAATAATACCCCTAAACTACAACCGACAACGTTTTTTTAATGAAAAACTTAGATAATATTCGAAATGCAAAAATAAAATCCGCCCTGATGTGAGCGGATTTTTTGTTACTGTGAATGCAAGTGTATTATGATTCTTATGGAAGAATGACGCTATCCAAATAAATCGGAGTGTGAGCCTGTGTCAATCAAAGACTTGTTTGAACATGTCGTCGACGCTGTCAGCATAGTGTACTCGACCGGCTTTCACGTCATCGAGGGCTTCTTCTAATCCACATTTCTTTTCAGTTGAAGATTTGACGATGCTCACACCTTCGATTGCATTGAGAATCTTTTTGAGGTGAGGAACAATGGATTTGTCTTCAATGTTGATTGTGAGCTGTGTCATCTTGCTGTTATTTTTTATGCGGTTCAATACTCCTCCTCGTTGAAGAGATTTATATTATGATTTAATTCTGACTATTAGATATTTACAAATTAGCTAATATTAATACGATAGTTTATCGTGTAGGTCTGCGGAGGTAAAATGGTGTCTGCGATATTGTTAAGTGATGTTGTTTAAGATATATTTGTCGGATTTACGGATGCTTCCGAATCTACAGAACCAAATAAAATGAGTTGGAAATCGTGATTTTGTGGTGAAATGTTAAGACAATTTCAGAGCAAGTGCATATAACTGGTAGAAAACATCATCAGTAATGTAGATGACCAACGAAAATTTAAATTCAACACGACTCGATGAAAACCTTTTTGCTTCCCTGCTTAACGAAATCAAGGGACTGCGAGCCGAGCTCGACGACCTACGCAAGGGACTTGAAGCCCCTAAGATCCATCTTGAACCGGATGTGCTGTATAATAATAAAGAGATACGGCTGTTGCTCGGTGTAGATGAGCGTCTTATAAGGAAATATCGCGATAACGGCCATCTGGCTTATATACGTCGCAGTGACAAATACTGGTATAAAGGTTCTGACATTCTTGATTTCCTGGAACGTAGCCGTTACCCGGCTTTTGCCTGAGACAACAATTCAGCATTTTTTAGCGTAACGATTCACCCCAGTATCATTATAATCTTGTAAATTCGCTTGAAACAAAATCGTGAGAGTATGCCACAGATTAAAGTGATACCGGGTGAATCCGACAAGATTCTACTGATTCCGACAGCCGTATACACCAACAAGGAAATAAGAACCATACTTGGTGTGGACGAGCGGCTTATAAGAAAATACCGTGACAATGGCCATCTGGCCTATTCACGGGTACATGACAAATACTGGTACCGAGGAGCTGATATTAAAAACTTCCTTGACCGTACCTATTATGAGGCGTTCGCTGCGGGCCATGTGTAAAGTAGTTATATTTTGTCGTGTCTCCACCAAAACACAGGACAACCTCCGGCAGGTTAATGACCTATCGGAGGTTGCCCGTATCAGAGGGTGGAATGTCGAAAAGGTATTCTGTGAGCAGATAAGTGGAGCTGTAGCGAACAAGGGCCGCAAGGAGCTGGCTGCTATGCTCGACTATATTTCCACACGCGAAGTTGATAAAGTCCTCGTAACTGAACTTAGTCGACTTGGGCGAGACACTTATCAGGTGCTTGAAGTAATTGACAGTCTTAACAAAGTCGATGTATCACTGTATATTCATAACTATAACATTGAGACTCTGACACCGGACGGGAAAATCAACGCCATGAGCCAGTTCATGGTCACTATACTGGCCGAGGTCGCAAAGATGGAACGCAGATCAATACGTGAGCGCATGGAGAGCGGCTATGACAATTTCATCCGTAATGGCGGTAAGGTAGGCCGCAAACCGGGTTACCGTAAATCTGTCGGCCAGCTACAGTCTGAGTATGCCGAAGAGATACGTCTCCTGAAGAAGGGGCTCAGTCTGCGGAATGTCAGCAAGCTGACCGGCACCGCCGTGAATACTCTCCGGAAGTGCCGGTCATTGCTGAATTAGGGTAGTTAAAAGAGCGGATTTGTTGCTAACACTTTAGCCTTTAAGTCCTGCATGATTGTATAGAAGCCAGACCGACCATTGATTTCTACCTCATACTTTAAAATGCGGGCTGCTTCTTTCCTGAGGTCATCATCATAGTTAGGAACGAGATAGAAATCCTCTTTCCTCTCCTTTATAGTACGCATACGGCCTTCATTTGTCATCATGTAGGCTGCGATTCGATCTTCGCTTTCACCATTGGTTGCCGGTATCTCTGTGGGGAGGAAAAAGAGATGCTGCTGATTATTAAAGCCATTTTCTTTTAAGAATGCGTGCAATCCTCCGCATTTGGCATAGATGTATTGCAGGACGGCAAATTTAATGCGTCCCTGCGGCTCGGTTTCGTTATGAATGTTACCGTTGGTTACACCAGAAATGGTGTTTAGGTTGTTTTCGCTACGTGCGATTATACCTATTTTTCTTTTCTTACTCATAATTTTTAGGGTTTAGTGATGTTTTATTTGATTTCGAAGGGTTAAGGGGGCCATCTTTGGCAAGAGTGTTTATTGGCATCTTGGATTCAATAGTGCCATAGGTAAACTCGTAGCGCTGTATGTTCTCGTTGAGCGTTTCCAGGAGTGCCTTGGTATTCTCCGGAGCCAAGATAATGCGGCTTAATACATTGGCATAAGGCATATTGGGTACATTACTGATGAAATCAATAAAGAAATCCGTTGCATTATGCGAAATTGCTGCAAGGTTACAATAATGGCCGGCGGCCACTTCACGAGTGAACTCGACTTTGAGTTCTTTGATTTGATCTTTGTCTGACATAATTGATTATTTTTTGGATTTATGATTTAAAATAGGGCCATTGACTGACCTACCTGGCTCAGTATATACTCATACTGGTCGCCTTGACCGGTTGAATATATCTTGAATGATACAGGAAGTTGCTCGTAAAAAGGTCTGAATTCTTTGTCGAGGTAGATTCGGTGTAATGTGTTGTTCGGACAAGCTACGATGATATGGGGGTAGCCACCAGTAGCCCAAGGGTCACGATACTGGAATCTTGCCTCATAAAAGACAAAAGAATACTGGAGTAAGCCTACGGCGCTCATTAGGCGTGCGAGGTCTGGATGGCGTGTCCAGATATAAGCTGGTGTAATTTCTTTCATAATTGTTAATTTTTATTGTTTAGGGAATGATTGCCATTCCCTTCTGCCATTGATAGCACAGTTCTTGGCAAGAGTTTAAAAATTTAATGTTAATTAGTGTTAAAGAATTTTTGTGGAGAGCTGGATGGAATGATTCACGAGATTCCACGCAGAAAATGCATATCCCCGCGGGTAAACTAATGAAAGTCATATCGCCATAAAAATCCGGCAATAAGTCATGACTGGAATTTATGAAAGTCATCATTTTTATTTTTTTGTGGTTTATAATTAATAATCCTTGAAACACACACATGCATTTGCAATTGTTGCGGTCATGATTCAGAACACTGTGCCATGACTTCTGCAGGAGTTCTGATTTATTTTGGGGATGGGTGATAGTAGTAATTTGTTTATTCATTGTTACTTATGTTGATTAGAGTTTATGGAGAGAGAGGCGTTGGCTTCCCGCTCCACCAATGATAGGATGGCAGCGAGTGAGAGTTTAGGTTTTAAATGTTAATCGTTGTTAAAAAATATGAGTGCAATAATGATAGGCTGCCTTATCATCTTTGTGAAATTATTTGGGTATAGTATGTCCCCCTCTCAGGTATGCCTATAGAAAAACCTGATTTTGGTTGCTGAACTGTTATACTGTGTTTGAATCTGGTTTATCTTCTGTTTTTGGTTCAGATCTTTAAAAGTTTATGACCATACCGGAATAACCAGCTTTTTCTCCTCCTTATATTATTAATTATACCCCGATCTATCCCAAAACAATATAATACTAACGACACGTTTTGTACAAACTGACAGGCCGTCAGGGAGGCTGTATTGTCAAGAAAAAAAGTTAAAATTACTCTTATAGTGAGTTAAGAAATGATTTAACGTGCTGATTCCGAAAAAGATTTGGCAATCCGCAAAAATTTGCTTAAATTTGCAATGTCTTGCTGAGGCAGGAACATGAACATATATCATAACACGAAAGTGTCTTACTGATTCTCAGGAGTCTAAGTGTGGTAGCTTAGAGACATGAAACGAGGAAAGGAAGACACTCTCGCGTCGTACATCATACGGCGTGGGAGTGCGCACCTATCCCGAGTTTTATGAGGCTTCTACCACCGCCTGACTCCTTCGGGATTGGATAGCGGTTCCCACGCTTTCGTCATTTTTATCTCTTTCCTCAGGGGGACGGGAAAGGCAAAAGACAGGTAATATGACCGAAACTAATACCGACAAAATTCTCAACGGCTTCCGTGAATGGTTGCAGAGAGATGGATACGCGTTGCGGAGTGCCGACAGTTATTGCTCAGGCATACGGCGTATCAACAAAGAGTTCTTCACACCGGCGTGTCACAAGGATATGTTTGACGAGCTGACAAGCGCCATCACGCAAGGTACCGCCGTCGACTGGCTCACCGTCCTGTTGGGAACTATCGGTGCAAAGGCTGCCGAAACAACATATCCTACTGCTAAAAAACGGCTTCAGGATAATGTCAGCCATCTGCGCAAGTTCATCGAATACATAGCCGACGCACAGGATCAGGCCGGATTGCCGGTGACCGAGGAATATGTTGAGCTCCCGGAGCCGGACCCCGCAGTCCCCGACTTCAACTCATATTTCCAGACGGGCAACACCGTCCCGAACCACCTCTACTTTGACCATGACTCACTGGTGAAAAACTTTTCGCTTCGAATCAAGACGCAGGACCGCATAAGCGGAGGTAAAAATGTGTTCTTCCCGATACGCATCCTGGGCAGTCTTTTCTCCGAAGCTTCCCGAAAACACAAGGATTTCTATGCACGTACCGGTATAAGACAGGCGGATGGCAAGCCCTTCGATTTCAAGAGATGGTATGCTGCCTGGGTCAAACGTATCGTCGAAAACGTGGTATTCCATACCACCAAAGGTGATTACCGGCTTTCGGAAATCGATGGCCTGAAAATCGAACGTTCGACCAAGAGAGTCTGGATTATCGATAAGAAGGATAAGCGGACTATCCCCGTGCAGTCGGAAGGCCCATCGGGTATGGCTCAGATGGAAGCTGAAGCGTTACAGAAAATCCATCTCGACCACTCGGAACGCATGGAGGACATACTCAACCGTCTGGAACCGGCGCTGGTCATCATGCGCATACTCACCGATGACATCAAGAAAGCAGTGAAGGGACAGACCGTGACCATTAAAAGCAAGGAGACTGCGATCGACTCATACCGCCCCGGCACACTGACCGCCTTGAGCGGATGGTATTGCGGTCATATTGACTGGAACTTTATCGCTCCCCTGCTTCCGCATCTCTGCACGGAGCTTGACTATATCGCAGCCGCCACGCAACTGACCGCAATGTCTTCAATCGATAATCTCAAAAAACATTGAAACCAAATATGATATACATTCAAAATATCCGTGAGTACGAGAAGTCTCTCAGAAACTATCTTGCAGAAAGAGACTATGCTCAGCCTTTTGTTGTTGCTGGATGGTCCGGAATAGGGAAAACCGCAATAGCAGAAAAAATCAGACAAGAATTCCCGGCACTTCAAATACAGGATTTTTATCTTGTAAAAGAAACATATGAAGTGAAAGAACAAATTAAAAATGCGTGTCAATTGAATGTGGATAATCCTCGGATTATTTGCGTGACAACCGGAGTAGATATGAGTGTAGTGCGTGAAATCGCACACTTTGGCTGTGAGTTGTATTATCTTTATCTTGATACTGAGCTTTGGCTTGATTGGGCTCAGCAAATCAATCCGACCACCGGACGTGCAAATATCGACAAAATGTTCATAGACGTTGTCAGGGAATCTCCTCAGAACATAGATAACCGTATTCAGGAGAGAGAACAAGTGTTGGCTGAGATTGAAAATACCATTCAGGCCATAACGTCTTATCGGGGCAGTGTTGAAACAGAAATTTCCGGGCTACTTAACAAATTGTTCATACTCCAGCAAGTGGCATATCTTTATAGAACCAATGTGGATGAACAGTGGAAAAATGTGCTGAAAGCATTGTCTTCCATACTCCCCAAATTAGAGCCAAAAGCCGAATATCACCTTAAACAAACAATAAAGTGGATAGGACAGAAGATAAACGAATTTTATTTCGATTGTCCTTCACAGTGCAAAGCATAAGCCTTTAATGACGCAACTGACTTAAAGACTACCGTTATGTGGTACAGCGCACAGACATGCGGCAATGGAGATATGATAAGGACACATCCCCCTCTTACTTCGGAACAGGCACGGCATCATATTCCGATAGAGAGGACTATGCCCACCGAGCAGCAGGCGCAGGAGTATATGCATCTGCGTAATCTGCTCGTGCAGTGGAATAGTGGCAAGGATGGTCAGATACCGGTTGAACTCTACAAAGCTGTCTCACAAAAGGTAGAGGATTATCGCTGCAATTATGATTGGCGCGACCGTATCACGACTGGAAATCATGGTCGGAAAGGTCTTGTTTCGGCTTGGGGCGATCGGATACTTCCTGAGTTTTACCATGAGATTTCTGAGCGGTATACCTCGATAAACTGTCTGATTCCATATATTCCGGTCGTCAGAAACGGCAAATATGCATTGGCCTCTACTCAGGACGCCGATATAACTGAAACTCCGATTCTCGCCACACCATACGAATATGATGACGCATTTATGATTCCGTTCTCAAACGGACGCCTTTATGCGGTTCGTATGGGCGAGAAGTGGAGAGTGCTCACACCGGTCGGTGGACTCAAACCTTACCGAGGGCTGGAACCATTGTGTGACTATGTAATCGAAAACATCTATCCGGCAGTATCCGATGCAACCGGGGAAATTGTGATATGGCCTGTAGAGGCAGATGGCAAATTCGGATTGATTATGCCCGGCGATTTTATAGCACCCGAATATGATGATTTCAATATGGACTATGAAAGCGGAAACATCGAACTGCTTGTTGCCGGTAACGTAGCCAGAAGAATAGAAATGAAAGGAGATCTTCCCTTCTAAACCTGAGCCGATAGCCATTACTGTAAAACCTGCAATACGCCAAACCAAATGATAAAGTATAACGATTTCGAACAGACTAAGCTCGACATCCTGCGCTACGTCGAAGGTGGTGATTATTCACGCCCTCATATCGTTGTCTCCGAGATGTTTTCTCCGGCCCTGGGTGCCTTCTTATACGACACCAAGAATATTCCCGGATTTGGCAGAGCGTGTTTTTATGGTTGGGATAAACCGACATTTGCCGGAATGACCAAATTCATGAAAAAGTACGCCGGCAATTTCGTGATAATAAAAATCGCACCACATACGGTTTATAAAAAGCCCGATGAAGAGCTAAAGTCCGTTGTTTCACATCCTGTCGAAGCCACGCGTCCGTGGTTCATCCTCTTAGAGGGACCGGATGTCTGGGAGTGGATTGATGAAATCCCCGAAGAGTGCGATATAAACTTTTATACCCCGGACCCGGAACAATGGCTTAAGGAAGCAATGATGATTCAGCCCGACGGTTCGAGGGCCATCGACCATTTAAAACATTTGCGATGAACGCCAAGTGTACGCTCCCGTTGCCCGACTGATGTCCTGCGTATGGCAAAACTCCGATTGCTCCTTTATCTGCTTGCGACGCTCTCATTCCTGCTGTCGCAATGGCTTATACCCCTATGGGCCATCACCGCTGCTATGACCGCAGTTCATACCATATGGATTCGTGTATCTTTATGCGTCGTGGCTTTAGTATGGCTCCTGATATTCCGTCCGTGGACCATCTTCACCGACAAGCGGTTTCCCGGCTTCATCGCCGCAGTGAGGTCTGCCATCATAATGTTGCTTAAATAACAGATGATAATATCCTATGTAGCAAACATTCAATAAAAATAATAAAAACTGAATATGACAAATGGCAGACTGGAGTTATTGTGAATATCGCATAGCTGGTGAACCGCAAGAGCTTAACCACTTGTTCTGCATCATGCAGAAGGTGGAGGAAACCAAAGGGCCTTGGCTGTTTGAGCTGATGACGGAGATTTATGGCGATGAGAATATAGAGGCGAGAGGCCAATGGTCGGACCTAAAGCGTGATGAAGACTGTATCTCATTCACATTTGAAGGTGCCGGGAGAACTTACATCGAAGAATGGGATGAAGTATGTGACAACTTCGAGTCGCTGTGTCCATACTTTGAGGGCGTATTGTGGGCATATAAACTGGCTCAGAAGAGAGAGAACAAGGAAAAGGGCTGGTTCACCGACAAGTATTATCTCGATATGCGCTATGCGGAGGACAAAGATGATGAAACAGGCAACTTCAGGACTCTCAAAGATGTTTATAAGCGTATCGGGGAACAGACAGGAACCAAGGTGACATCAGAGGAAGATGTCGATGCTCTGCGGGCTGTTTTGAAAGAGGAAAACGACGATACATTTATCCACATCTATGAAATTGAGGAAATTCCCTCTATCACAGACATGCGCAATATGTGTGAGCCAGCAAAACTTCGCGAGATTGACCGTCTTGTCTCTCTTCTGAAGGCACCCCAAGTAAAAAAGCTGATAAAGAGCAGATGCAGCAAAAACAGGTGCAAGATACAAGCCTTTCAGCATGTTTCAATAGGAGAGCATAAGCTGCCTCCGATGGAGATATGGATTGCGCTCGAGAAACTTGACCACGATGACATCAAGAGGCTTATACATTCAATTGAAGAAAAAATCAAACACAACTGAATATGGCAATCAAAATTGACATAAAAGAGCTGTACGAGATATTTGAGGCTACGCCAGCCGAGCAGAACATAATGCTTGTTGGCTCGCACGGTATAGGCAAGTCGCGCATAGTAGACGATTATTTCACATCCAGAGGCATGAAGGTGACCGCATTGTTCCTCGGACAGATGAGTGACCCGGGCGACCTTATCGGGCTGCCGCGCCCGAACGAGCAGACCGGCAAGACCGATTTTATGCCACCATATTGGTTCCCGACTGACGGGAAGCCAATCGTGTTGTTCCTCGACGAGCTAAACCGCGCGCGCCCGGAGATGCTCCAGACCGTGATGGATCTTGTACTCAACCGCAAACTTGCAGGGCGTCGTTTGCCAGACGGAAGCCGCATAGTCTCTGCCGTAAACGACGGAGAGGAGTATCAGGTGGGAGAACTTGATCCGGCGCTTGTGTCGCGTTTCAACATCTATGAGCTTGTTCCCACGGTGAAAGACTGGCTTGCGTGGGCTACATCTGCCGGACTTGACCAGCGTGTCATCTCTTTTATTAAGAGCAAGCCGTCGATGCTTGACAGCCGTTTCGACCCCACTGCAAATTCTCTCGATAAATCGCCTGACAGACGTGCGTGGGAACGTGTGGCCCGCGCTATTGAGGGTATAAGTAAGATTTCCGCAACCAAGGCCAAGATGATAGCGGGAATTGTCGGCGTCAAGGCGGCATCGCTTTTTGTGGAATCACTGAGCGAGAAGAGTGTAACCGGCATGGACGTACTGAAGTCGTTTGGCAGAGTTATGGAAAAACTCGAGAAACTGCCGATTGAAAACTACCCCATACTCAATGATGATATTCTGGGGACTTTGGCCTCATTGGACGGAGTGGCTAAATTCACTCCGGTAATGCAGAAGAATCTCACCGCCTATATTAGATGGTTACAGGATACGCAGCGTCGCGAGTCTTACGCCTATTTCATCAATGCGTTCCTTGGCAAGGATTACACAAAAGCAAAAAATTATGTGGCCCAAAAACTCCCCGAACTCCTTATTGAATTTTCCACATTTATTCAGAATATTACAATATGAGCAAGGAAAAAATCACTAAAAAAGACATAAAACACGCAGTAGAAAAAGCTTTTTATGATACACTTGAGGAAGATGGGCGCAGATTAACCGCCGATCAAGTTGCCGAGGCCTTTGAAAGAAGCGATCTTCAATATCATTTCGATTCCCAGACTGCTACCATCACCATAATAGTAGATGGTAACAGTCGGATAGAATGTATCTGGAACGGCCGGATGTATGAAATTCGGCCGTCAATGACCTACAATTCTCTTACACCTGCACCCTCCACAGATCGAGATTATTGGTATCGCGATTTTTTTTTCAGGAGTTTCCAGTTACCTGCGATGATTGGCTTCTTCCGTAACTTTGCCAATAGGTTGATTGAAGCCAAAAAAGAGTTTGACAATCAGACAAAAAATATAATTTTAGGCGACGTTTTAAAAGCTATGATAAAGCCGTTGCTGAGAAAAGAAAAGATATTCAAGGTCAAATACCTGATAGGAGACGATGACGGGAGTCTTATTATGTATAAAGATTTTCTTAACACAGTAAGATTATCCGTAGTCCTGACATCAGATAATTATGAAACTCGCATACACGAATTTGGGGAGGCAAATCGTGTTATGTCGGCCATTATTGACCGTGATGATGCCGAAGCATTTTTGAAAAACATCTCCGGGGTTGAACGTAGCGAGAATATCAAACTTACCAATCCTCGAAAGAGTCAAGAGCCGTATGCTACTGAAATGCGGTATCCGGAAGGAATCGAATTGATAGACTTTGAACATATAGAAATATCAACTGATAACGAGTATGCTGACTTTGGTCGTCTTTTGGATGAACTCAAATATAACTGGGGATGGATTCCTAAAAATTCAAATTGGGGTTCTGATAAAGTAGTTGTTCAGATAAACAACAACTTGCTCTTCTGGATAGATGATTCCTTTATAGATGGCTATTACGATATTCGCTTTGTTCCGGAGATTAAATATGCCTACGGGGAACACTGGAATCATCTCGAGAAAACTGCTGCGTTTTACATCTTAAATATGTTGGCAACACAGGTTCCTGACGATGAACTTGCTGAATTAAGCTTTTCTGATGGTGTCGTCTATAAGGTAATGTCAATGATTGCAGACCGTACTCTGACGTTCTCACATAGTAACATTAAACACTGTTACAGAGACGATATTTTTCAGAATGTAATGTATATAGGTACAAAAGCAAAGGATTGTTTTTTTAGGTTTCGGATAGATGAAAGAAATATGTTCTCTACTCTCAACTATTTGAATGAGAACTATGAGCACTATTTGGAATTGGCAAATACTATTGCAAAATATCCCGGGATTAACCTGAGGGCAATTAAAAATTAATTATGATTCTTCAGCAGATATCAGAGCGTTGGTTTTTGAGCGAGCCATTGTTTTTCTCCACTTTATGTTGTCATAAGGCAGTGGAAAACCGAGATATGCTATGCCCATTCCGTTCCGGTAAACTGCTTTTGGAGTACAATCCGGATATATTGGACGGCTTGTCAGATTTGGCATGTGAGCTTTTGTTAAGGCGTGAGTTAATCAGGATTTTACTCAAGCATCCTTATCAGCGTCAGCCGCTCAAGGCAGTGCCCGAGTTGCTGACTCTTGCAAGCGACATCACCATTTATGAGCATAGCAATACCGGCATCAATCCGTTGCTAGATATAGGTTTTAAGCTGCCCGAAAAACTTTCGTTCGAAGAATATTACAATCTGCTTGACCACCAGGCAGATATGCTTAACATCAATGATGCGAATGAAGGCGAGTCTGCACCTGCTGACGGACAGACATCGGAATCATCTGACAATAATACCGATAGGAGTAGTCCTGATTCAGAAAATGATGAGCCTGAAAATGGTAATGTAGATGATGAGTCTGCAACCGAAACCTCAGATAGTAACCGGTCTAAATCGTTCAGTCAAGCGTTGAATGACAAAGCCCTGGCCGATGCGTCGGCGTTATGGGAAGAGGACGAGTTTCTCTGCGAACGCATAAATCAGATTATCGAGAATGCCATGGTCTCCAACCAATGGGGCTCTATTACAGGCGGAATGAAGGGGCTTCTTGAAATGTCAGTCGAGAAATCGCTCAACGTGCGGCGCCAGTTGGGGCTCTTCAAGGCTTCGATACTTTCCACACAGCGACGGCTCACTCGTATGCGTCCCAGCCGCCGGTATGGGTGGGAACAGATGGGTGTTGTTCATCCCTATACCACTCGTCTGCTGATTGCCGTAGATACAAGCGGTTCGGTGTCGGATGATGATATACGACGGTTTTTCGGTATCGTCAATTCGTTTTTCACGTACGGTATTCCACAGATTGATGTCATTCAGTTTGATGCAGACATACAGTTACCGTTACTTTCCGTCCGTAAGGCGGCTAAAGCGGTCAAAATAGTTGGACGTGGAGGGACAAATTTTCAGCCTGTTATCAACTATTTCGAAGATCATAAGGAATATGATGGCATGATTATCTTTACCGACGGTTACGCACCGATACCCACCATCACAACTCACCGGCGAATATTGTGGGCGCTTATAAACCATCAGTGTTATAACGACTTCGAACTAATGCCTAAAATTTATCTTTAAAATATGACCGAAAAAGAAATTATAGAGCGAGTAGCTGAAATAAACGCACAACGGGCGGCTCTTAAAGAGGAACGTAACCGACTGGTGTGGACAGAAGGTGTTCCGGCTATTATCGCCAAGATGAAAAGCATGGGCAAAGACACCCTTTGCCTTCGTGATGGAGAAGATTTTTTCGGAGATCTCGAGGCCCTATGGGGATATTTCGGGGATGGACGAGGTGCTGCCAAGACACTTCGTTTAGATGAGAACGACAATCTCATCTTAGTATATAATTATGTTTGGTATCATAAAAATCCCAGTTATTGGGAATATGGTGACGAAGATAATGAAGTCATCGTTAATGAAGAAATTTCAAACCAGCTAATTGCCCCCAATATAGAAACGTTGCTGAATACCGAATTCTATGAGAGATACGGTATACCATTTACTCTTACAGAATTAAAGCCAACGAATATGCAGTCTATGTTTGAGGGGCGTCTAGATACAATAATGGACTTAAGTAGTGTTGACACATCGAATGTAACCGATATGAGCTGTATGTTTAAGGATTGTGAATCCCTACAGGTTATTAACTTTGGTAACATAAACACTTCGAATGTGACAGACATGAGAGGAATGTTCTCACTTTGCCTCAGCTTACAGAGTCTTGATCTGAGTCCTCTCGACACATCTAAGGTGACAGATATGTCAGAAATATTCTCCGGTTGCAGCAGTTTGCAGAGCCTTGACCTGAGTCCGCTTAATACATCCAAGGTGACAAATATGTCAAATATGTTCACATGTTGCAGCAGCTTGCAGAGCCTTGACCTTACTTCACTCAATACATCGAAGGTGACAGATATGTCAGAAATATTCTCCGGTTGCAGCAGTTTGCAGACCCTTGACCTGAGTCCTCTCGACACATCGAAGGTGACAGGCATGGGAGGAATGTTCTCATTTTGCAGCAGTTTGCAGAGCCTTGACCTGAGTCCGCTCAACACATCGAAGGTGACAGACATGTGGGGAATGTTCTCCGGTTGCAGCAGTTTGCAGAGCCTTGACCTGAGTCCGCTCGACACATCCAAGGTGACAGGTATGTCAAGAATGTTCTCATCTTGCAGCAGTTTGCAGAGCCTTGACCTGAGTCCGCTCAACACATCGAAGGTGACAGACATGTGGGGAATGTTCTCCGGTTGCAGCAGTTTGCAGAGCCTTGACCTGAGTCCGCTCGACACATCCAAGGTGACAGGTATGTCAAGAATGTTCTCATCTTGCAGCAGTTTGCAGAGCCTTGACCTGAGTCCGCTCAACACATCGAAGGTGACAGACATGTCAGAAATGTTTAATGGTTGTAGTGGCTTGACGACTCTTGACTTGAGTCCCCTCGACACATCGAAGGTTACATGGGTGCCAAAAATGTTCTCCGGGTGCAAAAACTTGCAGAGCTTTGACCTTAGCAATTTCAATATGCCCAAGGAGTGCTCGATGGATGATATGTTTGAAGGTTGCGACAGCCTCAAGACCGTAATCATGAAAAACTGTTCGGACGAGACGGTTGATAAAATCAAGGCTGAACTGCCCGAAGGCGTTGAGATTATTCGCTGACCTGTGCAGAGAGCTGCCATAGGTGGCCGTTGCCTGTTGTCAAGAATATGCGTTAAAAAACGCTGTCGTGAGCGTCAAGAAACGATTTAACTATCAGTGTATCGAATAATTAGCTATCTTTGCAGAGGTAGACTCTGAGTCTGCTTCTTGCTTAGTTATATTAATTATTTTATACCTGAATATACCCCAAACAATATAATACTGACGACACAAAATGGAAAACGGAAAACGACTGGACTCCGTCCGCGAAATACAGAAGGCTCTGTGCAGTTTCAGACCTAATGAACTCGTGATTATCGGTCTGTACGAGCAGGATGTCGAACCGCATGTCGAGGGTGATGTTACCTTCGAGGCAAGGGTGTTTTCCGGTGATTCCCTTGAGGAGGTAGAGGCCCAACTGCGGAAGTTTATCGGTGAGAGAGGTCTGAGACCGAGGACCAATATCGTGTACCGCCTGCAGTGCCGTCCTGATTCCGGACTGACCATCGGGCAGCTAAATTTCATGGATGCACTGATCTTTGAAAGAAATGAAATCGAGTCTGTGCGATGTGCCGGTAGTATCAATGCGGAGCAGGAGGAGAAAATACGCCTGACCGTGCTTTTTTCAACACCCACGCCCGTTATGATGTATCTCCACGGATTTATGTCCGGTGCCAACGGAGCCAAGCAGCGACAGCTTCAGGAACGGTTCAAAGGACGTTACCGTGTAATCGCACCCGAGCTGGATGCCGACCCTGAAAGCTCGCTGGAGATAATAAACGGTGAGATAGAGCGCGTACGCCCGGAAATAATCATAGGTACTTCTCTTGGCGGCTTCATGGCTCTTGAATGTAAGCCGGGCAACGCCGATGTGGTGATTGTCAATCCCTGTATGTTTCCGCAGACACAACTGGCACAATGGGTCGGGGAGGAACACACATACTTCTGCAAGCGTCTGGACGGAGTGCAGACCTATGCCCTCACGCAGGAAACGCTTGACAAATACGGGCGGTATGACGCGGTGGAATCCGTGAAAAGACGCGCTCCGTATGTTGCGGCCCTCTGTTCGACAGCCGACGAGCTGCTGGGCGATTCCCATGTCAAGGCTCTGACCGGTCTGCTGCGCGATGATTTTCTCACGGTAGTCGATGACTTCGGACATCAGTGCAAGGACGCGGGGATGACACATCTGTATGACTTAATCGACCGCGTGGTCGACCGCCGCCGGATGATGGGACGTGCGCCAAGGACATTAACCGATTTCGAGCTTATGGTGCGCAATCGGCCTATCCCTGACACCAGGAGCTTCTACCGTCTGACAGTACGCTCATATAAGCCGACGAGATGCAGGCGTGTACCTATGGAGGCGGTCAACGGACAGAGCGACGACAGACTGTATGAGACACCCGTGATTACAGAGTCGACCTCGGCAGGAATACCTATGTTCCGATTGCCCAACAACAGTCACAACGCCAATATATACCGTCCTGAGTCTTCCGATTACGCTACGATTGGAGAAGCAGTAGAGGCTATGAGAGCCAGAATCGGCCAACCCGGTATTTTTGATTTCGAGATAAGACGTCTGCCGTTCGGAGAGATCTCACAACGCCGAAAGTGTGTAGAGGCATTGATGTTCGCTCCCGATGGCAGACTGATACAGAACGCCTCCTGTTCGGCCGTTCACAACGGAAAACCGGGAATACACGGAAAGTTTTTCGGTCATCTCCCCGATAAGCTGCCGTATAAAGAAGGTGACATCGTTATAGTGTTCCACCGGTTACGTGAATTCCGGCCCGCGAGTGCGGTACTTGGCGTGATTGTCAAAGAACCGCAGTCTGTCAGGAAGGGATATGAACATTACCGCCGTCTGATGAAACGCCGCCTTAGCGAAGGACTGCCGATGCAAGACTGGCTTGACGAGACGGACTATCCCGGCTGCGACAAAGACCGCTATATGGTACTGACCGGTCCGCTGGAGAACAGTATGGCCGGCATCTCATACCACCATCCGATGGATGTCTACCCTGTACGGTTTCCTGTCCGTGCGGATATGAAATATCAGTTGCTTGACTGGTACCACGGGTATCTTGGCGCGCTGGAAAAGAATCCAGCTCTTCTCGACCGCATTGCCATGAAAATAAAGCGTGGTGAGGTTGGCATCGAATACTCGGCCGATGCACGTACGCGGGTCATATTCGGTGACTTTTTTAAACACGAGAGAAGCACCCTGTTCAAGCATATCAACGAGATTGTGGCAGACCCGGCTCAGGCTTCCGCACGCTTGCCTTTGGCCTATAACTAC
Source organism: uncultured Bacteroides sp. (assembly GCA_964489495.1). Lineage (GTDB taxonomy): Bacteria > Bacteroidota > Bacteroidia > Bacteroidales > Muribaculaceae > Paramuribaculum. Next base: position 4,993 of record CAZAZA010000002.1, on the reverse strand, counting down.
GTGGGAGGAAAAGTCGCCACACTCGGCGCCTATCTGACATGGTGGCGTACAAACGGCCATGCGCCTGACCATACCGACCCGGAGGAATGGGATGCCTTCCTTAGCTATAACGAAAAATTCCCCACCTGCGACAATCCGATGATATATCAGGAGGTTGCGAAACTCTATGATTGCCTGTTAACGAAATGAGTAATGGAAATCTGACAAGAGAACAATTCCACGCTCTTGCCGGTCGTCAGCCCTCTCTCGAGGGAGGCTGGATATATCGGCTTGAGAGAATCATGGCGCCCGACGGTATATGCTATCCTGAATTTAGTATCCGGCGCGAGGTCACAATGTACCCGGATTTTACGGACGCACAAAAGGGCGCAACTGGGGGCGATTGCTATTGCTATTGTTCCCGAATCACTCAGTTGCCGGACGGAGGTTCTGAGGACGAGCCCGGGGCTTTGTGGTTATATGACGCAAACGGCACCCTTATAGACTACACCGTAACGACGTGGGAAAACGCTCCCTTGAAATCGCGATTTTTCGGACGCCCGGAATCGCGTCAGCGGTTCCACAAAGGCAACATAGTAGAAGTGATAGAGCGGGACAAGGTTCATCTCGCAGTGGTGGGTGCCGAAATGCCCTCGGTCGACTGGTTCTGGTCGTTGTATGAAAAATGCAAAGACCTGAACTGTTACTTCCCGGATGCCTCCGATGACTGCTATTATGTGATTGACGGCCCGGGAGAAGCCTTTCACAGCCATGTGGCGCCGGTCGCTCTTATGAAGCCCTGTCGTCCTGTACCAGAAGAAATAAGACAGTATTTCACGCACTGTCTGGAATGTCTTAAAAAAGGAGAATGACGATGGAGGCTCCTGTAAGCATATTATGTCATGACAAGGAATTCCCGGAACGTCTGTCAGCTATAGGTGAGGATTGCCCGTCCGTAATATACTGCAAAGGCAATGTAGCCCTGCTCCATAGCGAAAAGACTGTAGCCATCATCGGTGCCAGAGCTGCCGACAATGAGGGTTGCGATAAGGCATATCAGCTCGGAGCGGAGTACGCCCGGAATGGGTATGTGGTGGTCAGCGGACTGGCTCTCGGATGTGATACCGGCGCCCATTGGGGGTGTCTCGATGCAGGAGGAGCCACAATCGCCATTGTCGGCAGCGGACTCGACATCACTCATCCACGCGAGAACAAAGTTCTGGAACAGGCAATACTTGACAATGGAGGTCTCCTTCTGTCGGAACACCCTTTGGGCGTCAAGGCAAACCCGACACGGCTCGTTGCCCGGTGCCGTTTGCAGGCAGCCTTATCTGACATCGTGATACTGGCTCAATGTCCTGCACGAAGTGGTTCGCTCCACACCATGCGATTTGCCCGAAAGTATGGCAAGCAATGTTTTGCCGCTGTGTACTCCCGGCGCACGGAAGCCAACGCCGGTAATTATATTCTGATTGATAATAACCTTTCAAAAACCATTTAGCGATATGATTGATGTAAACGATAACGGCGCGACAATGTTTAAGGTCGCCCTCAAAGGCTCGGAAGCGGCATTGCAACTCGCATACAGGCGTTCAATAAGGATGCTTGCCGAGTATGACATGGAATTCGGTCCGGAATCACAGCCCGACGAGCTGGACTTCCGCTGGGAATGGATTGACGGCTACCGTGTGCTGACAGTCCTGACCGACGGCGCCGGCATCAACGGTGATTTCACCGAAATAGAGGGCCTGACCGAGTGCATCTGGCTGTTGTATGCCGACGGAGCGGCCATCGCCACCTCAAATGACGTTGCCGGTGTCATACTCAACCACCCGGATAAATTCGGTCTCCCCCGCGATGTTAGATTTGACATTCATTAAGCCATACCCGAATCCCATTACCTCTATTGACCTCTCGGCCTATGACACATCAAAGGTGAGAGATGTGTCATTGATGTTTTTCGGATGTATGGATCTGGAGGAGATAGATCTCTCACCGCTCAGCTCTTCGCGACTTACACGCATGTGGAACATGTTCGGGGAATGCATTAGCCTCAAATCGCTTGATTTGTCTGTGCTCAACACGACCAAGGTAAGAGATATGGCATGGATGTTTCATGAATGTTATAATCTGGAAAGAATTAACTTCGGAAACTTTAACACTTCATTGGTGGAAGATATGAACTGGATGTTCTCCTTGTGCCATAGTCTTGTCAACCTTGACATAAGTATGTTTAATACATCGAGAGTAAAGGATATGTCAGGGATGTTCTACGAGTGTTGGAACCTTGAAACTGTCAACCTCAGCTCGTTCGATCTTCGCATGGTCAAGTCTACGGAAAATATGTTTGCACGCTGTGAAAGTCTGCGCACCGTCATCATGAAAAACTGCACTCATCGCACAATCGAAAGAATAATGAAGGAATTGCCTTCATCAGTAGAAATCATCAGATGACAGAGCCGTACTATATTCTGTCTCGGGATATCAGAATAGTTCAGAATGTGTACCGAAGCGTACCAGCTTGATTATTCCCGCTTCCTTATCCCACCAAATCAACAGAGTGTCACTTTCCACATGGCACTCCATATATCCTTTATAATTGCCGGTCAATAAATGGGGCCTGTTTTCTTCAGGAACAGGCAATCCTTCGGCTAATAGATTAAGTATGGTTTCCAATTTGTCGATAACCTCTGCTTTATGCTTGTAGCGTTTGAGGTCTTTCTTAAACTGTGAGGTTAGTTTAATCTCATTCATAAGGAGTCGACAAAGTTGCGGAATTCTTTCATGTCGAGAGTCTCGAGATTATCAGAAGTCTCCGCTTCTTTCATTGCAGCGAGTGTTGTCTTGTTGGGGTGACTTGAAACGAAAGACATAAGCACACTTTCCACAAGATTATTCAGGCTCCGGTTATGGCGTCTGGCCTCTTCCTGTAATCTTGCAAGAAGGGTTTCGCTCAGGCGGAAAGAGGTCTGTTTACGGCTGACTGATGCTGTGTTCATAACGCTTGAATTTATTTGTGGTACAAAAGTAATACATTTGTATAACACTACAAAACTAAAATTGTTAAAACTTCATTTCCCCGTTATCCATGTGGCCGTATCGGAATAATCTAAAAGATATAAACGCAGCGAAAAAACAGCGTGTCAGGATAAGATTTATAAGATTATCCTGACACGGTTTTATATTGACACGGTTTGCTGCCACGGCTTCCTGACATGAGCCAGCCGTTTAGACTCCTGGGGACATTTCATATATAACTTACAGAAACCTCATAGTTAGATCATATATGACATCTGACCCCAATTTTAAATTTCATATCACTGTGTCTGAAAAGTCTTATAAGTCAAAGCCCACGTCAGTTGACTATTGTCAAATGAAGTGGCACCATAAGAAAACGAGCCTGCGCAACTTCATATCAATGGTCATGGCAGGATATAGCTATTGCCATATTTACTACAGGAACTTGCGCAGGAAAGATAAATTTCTCTACACTCAGGTTATAAGCATTGATGTCGACAATACCGACACCGAACTGAAAGACTTTTACTCTCGGTGCCAGTTAAAACCAACCTTTGCCTATGAGACATTTTCCAATGGCGTTGACGACAAGTTCAGCTATCGCCTTGTATATGTTTTTAAGGAGAAGATAAAGGCTCGGGCATTTGAACAGATTTATGATAAAATATGCCGGATGACAGGACTAAGCGACACAAAGGACCATTGTGGTCGCAGGCCTGCGCAGCTTATGAACGGCACAAACAGCAATGCAAAGGTGTTCTGCTCGAATTTCATATATTCTTCTGTGTCGGACCTTCCTGTTGAAGAGACCGAGTCAGAATATTTTGAACGATATAAAGACTCCCTGATTCCTCCCCGTATACCCAATCCCGGATTGACCACATATAAACCGAATCCTTCACCCGCCGTCTTTCGTCCCTCTAATAATTCCATACGCTCTATCAAACAAAAACAATATATGTCTAATGACCCGTTATGGAAAAAACAACTGGAGGATATATCAGAACCTCTCCGGTTCCTTAAAAATGACCGGGAGGAATTCCTGGTACACTATGGAAAGTTCCTTCAGCTAATCAGGTGGTCGAGGCTGACCTACAATGACGCCGGCTATTGCATCATACCTGAGAACCATCTGTCGTTGTTTGTCCGTTATAACCACCGGAAAGGTGAGTGCAGTGTCATCAGGTTCCGTGACGGTGAGAAACGTCGTAACAGGCTCTTTATAGACGGATGTATCATCCGTAAGATAAAGCCTGAGATAACATTCCTCGAACTGTTCTTCAATCTGGTACACAGAGTCTATTATTACTACGACAATTCCGACGGGGTGCTGTCCGACGAACTGATAGCACGTAAAGCGTACGATGTCATGAATTATACTGAATTCGACTCAATGCAGTTCGTGTCCCTTCTGGCCGGTCGAATCACGACATCACCCGGATATTGTCGTAATCACGGAATATCAAGACGGGCATATTCCCGGAGAGCCTTGATGTACGAGAACTATGCATCCATACAGGAATGGTATGACCCGGCCTTATCAGTTTGCTCGAACATTAAGGAGGCGCAGAAGAGGGGGCTTGATGTAAGCCTGTCAACTCTCCGACGATATTGTAAATTCAATGGCATCCCGACCAATCCAATGAGAAGGGATATATCTGAATGGTATGACCCGGCTCTCTCGGTAAAACAGAATCTTGCTATTGCCTTCACATAGGGGATCAAGGTTTCCCGGTCAGCAGCCTACAAATACTGTAAAGATAACGGGATACCTACTAAAGGTAGGGCAGCTTGATCTTGTCAAGCTCCGTCCGGAGAGTTGCCGGAATGAAGTGGGCATACACCTTCTCGGTTATCTCTGTCGACGAGTGACCGAGGAGCTGGCTCACCATAGTCATCTCCATACCATTGTTAAGACTCAGGACAGCAAATGTATGGCGGGACACATGGAAAGTAAGGGTGAAAGGTAGCTCCATCTTTTCCCCAATCACATTGA
>CAZAZA010000001.1:0-111564 GCA_964489495.1 uncultured Bacteroides sp. | reverse complement strand
ATCCTTATCCATTTAGTGAATCAATAATAAACTTTTTTGATACATTTCTGAAATTCTCTAACAGAGGTAGAACTTTAGAATAGTCAATTGAATTTATATGAGGTATAGAATCAACTATGAGACGATCATGTAAATATAGCTTATCTAAAATATTATATATTCTTGAATTTTGATTAATAGGATCTTCTTTCGAAAATCTTTCAAACACATAGAAATCCTTTTTGAAAATTATAGAGAAAGCAGTCCCATGAAATGAATCAGTAATAACAAGATTGGCATTCTTCAGATAGTTTAAAAACTCAATTGGCCCGAAATTATCTAGAGTGACATCAAAATACTGCTTGTCCTCTTTAAATCCACTAAAACCAAAAACTTTCAAACTTGTCCTATCAGAAATTATTTTTAATAATTCTCTATGATTCTTGTTTTTTCCAAGAAAATAACAATAAATATATGGCTTGTGTGATTGTGTATGTTTAATTGTTTTTAGATTCAAATACTCTTCCCATTGTTTACTACTTAATAAGAATGTCGGATCGCACACGACCTGGCTCTCTATACCTATGTTAGAAAGAAGTTTTCTTCCGGTCTCTTCTCGAATTGATATTTTATCAAATCTAGAAAGTAGAGAATGATATATTGCTTGCTTGTCCTTAGGGATTACAGGCAACCCAATACTGGGAGCATATGATATTTTCTTCTTGTCATTCCCAACAAATTCTAAAAAATAAGCTTTATTAAATACTGATGGAGCCCATATTTGGTCACTCCCGCAGATAAAAACATCATAATTATCAAGAATGGTATTAAGTTCTTTGTAACTTTTTATTTTCTTTCCTTGTATAAGGAATTTATTTATGAAATGTACAAATTTATAGTTAATCTTTGAACTTAAAAAATGTGGGATTATAAAATCAAAATCACATAATAAAGATCTAATTTTTTCCAATTTTGGACGATGAAATTCTCGATAATTTATAAACTCAGCAAAATATCCACAGGAAAGTAAATATTTCTGAAGTGCAAAAGCTTGAAGACAACTCCCCACATTAGGGTAGTAGTGCCAAGTAATAATGCCAACTCGCATAAAGTGATTAAAAAAGTAAACGTGTTGAAATAATGTGATATTGGGAAAGCCTCTATGAAGCGGTTTCCTTAATGTTTTGTAATTCTAACCTATTTCCTAATATGGTTATCCTCAGCCGTTTAGTTCGTTGATGTGGGTGGGGGAGAGTTCGGGACCGTGGATTTGCATTAGTTTGAGTATTTTGATGCCGAACTCTTTGGTTTTGGGAGAGAAAATTCTTCTGCCATCGGTAGTAATGTCATCAAGAAGTGAGTCTGCAAATTCCTCTCGCATATCGCCGCCACAAGCCACAGCATAAGAATAGAGATTGGCTAATTTCATAAGGTCTTTCGCCTTTGAAGGCTGCATAGTGCTTAATGCGTAATTATCTATGCATGGTGTCGAAATATCCGGACACTCGTTATTGACGACAGACGAGTTACCTGAATGACTTCGCCAAGCAACTGCGTCCGGATATTTTTTAATTCGTAGTGCGCTTAGCTCAATGCGTAATGCATAGTGCTTAATGCGTAACAGGAGGGTGCGGTCATGTGATGGTTACAACTGCCTATTCTTGACTGTCGGAGAGCTTTTGGAGGTTGGTTATTTTGATGTTCGCCTCAATGATCTGTGTCATTTTGTCCTGCACGTCGAGCATCTTCTGCTGAATCAGCAGGAGCTCTATTCCGTCTTCCAGTTCGCTGTGTGAGTTGTCAGTGTTTTGCATTACTGCAAAGTATGGAGGATGAATTTAAAGAGCTTATGGGTACTTTAACTTTACCCTTCGGACTATTGTGTAGGTCAATGTTTATATTAAAGCAATGCTGAGATTGCTTTAATGAGGTTTTCAGCTTTGGGACGCAGCATTGAATACAATTCTGCATCACAATAAACGAAATCCTCATAGTCGCCTGACTGCCTGTTTTCAAAGAGTGTCATGAATGTGCGACCGTGGATGGTGTCAAGTATTATATGCGGATACCTTCGTTTTTGACGTTAACGGTAAAGGGCGTTTTGAGCCTTTCCCAAATGCTTTTAAGTACGACAAGGGGAGAAATGGTAACTCCATTTTGAAGCTCAATGTCGTAAAGTCGGTCGAAAATCTCGATTTTCCGCTTTGCAAATGAAACACCTCCGTTGCTGTCGGGTAGAACCACGAGTATGTCGATGTCAGAGTCAGCATGGGAATCTCCACGCGCTTCCGAACCGTAAAGCACGGTTAATGCATCAGGGGCAATCTCCTTAAGCACTGACGATATTTGGTTAACTATACTCTTTCGGTTCATTTGTATTGATTTTGCTACAAAGATAACAAATAATACTAAATATAGTATGTTTTGTGTGAAGTTTTTTCACACTTTAATCTGTGGCAGGTGGTTATGAGGTCGCCGGCCCATATGCTCCATGCGTACTGTAGTCGGGATAGGCGGGTAGGCGGTGGCGGCGGATGATGCGGGCGGCGCGGCGCTGCAGGGTCCAGTCTCCGCTGTAGAGGGCCTGCGTCAGCAGGGGGAGCACCATATTGGTGTCGGGGACGGCGGGGCGGGCGAGCCACTGTGCGACGGCGTCGGCTAAGAGGGTCATGACCCATGCGGGGCAGCGGACTTCTCCTTTGCGGCCGAGTTCGGCGACTGTGGCGGCCAGTGAGGCCACGGGCTGGATTGCGCCGGTCTGCCGGGCGCGGTCGAGGAGGTCGATGGCGTGGTCGACGGTGGCGATCAGCGCCTCACGACCGGCAAGGTCGGTGTAGCCGCTGAGACGGTCGATGGCGGCGCATAGCTCGGCGGGGGTGTCGCCATCGACCTCGACTTGGTCGATCGGGCCGATGGGGAGGCCGGTGGCTCCGGACAACCGGGCGAGGCTGCGACGGTAGTCGGTCTCGCATTCGGCGATGGCGCGTCGCTCGGCTTCGTCGGCGGGGGTGCGCCGGCGGAGTTCCGCGACGATGCGCCCCTGCCGGTAGCAGGTGGCGTGCTCGCGGCCTGCGGCGATGAGATCATCGCTGGCTGTGGCGGCGCGGCGATAGAGAGATGTAAGTTGCAGGATGGAGAATGAAGCGAGCTTCATTTTAATGCGTAATTCAAAATGCGTAATGCGTAATATCAATTGGGCATTGGGCATTATGCATTAGGCATTTAATTAATTTACCGGCTCAAGCAGGTCGGGGTGGATAAAGGGGAGGATGACCATGCAGACGCCTTCGATGCTGACAACGACGTGGCGGTTCTTGGCGATGCGGCGGACGTAGCCTTCGTAGCCTTGGTAGATGCCGCCGGTGACGCGGACGCGTTCGCTCGGCTTGAAGTCGCGGGAGTTGTAGACGCGGCACCGGGTGGTGTCGTCGGAGGTGAGCAGCCTAAGCAGGTCGATGGACTGCTGCGGGATGACCTGGACGGTGTTGTCGCTGGGGTAGCGGTAGATCCAGATGGCAGGGGACAGGCCGGGGGTCTGTCGGCCCTCGGCTTCGAGGGCCAGCGCTTTAGAGCGGGTGGTGCGGATAAAGAGGACGTGTGGGATTACGGCCTTGACCCGGGGCTTGCGGCCGGGGATTGTGACCTGCTCCTTGGGGAAGAAGACCTCGTCACAGACTTTGGCCAGGTCCTCTTCGGCCTGGAAGTCGTGCTTCGACCTGATGGCGAACCACACTGTTGGATCGGTATGATTGTCTTGGCTCATGTCTGCATACATTTTATCTTCCTGCGTGCCACGGCAAAACCGTGACACACACCATTAAACAACCGCCCGCCTGCTTGCGCTCCGGGTCGCGCGGAGTAGCCTGTCCAGGAACTCTCCCCGTGGTTGTGCCACCCGGGCGAGAGGGCCCGTGGCGGCATCCGGGGTAAGTATCTCTTGGCAAGAGATACTTTGCACTTGCAAGCTCCTGAAAACATAGGACTTATACGACACATACGACACATAAGTCACACAAATGTCCGATTCGGGCAACATAAAGAGAAAAATTTGTGTCATTTTATATACAATATATCAGAGAATTTGCTTAACTTTGCGCCACGGATAAGTATCTCTTGCCAAGAGATATGCGCTTTTTTAAAACAAAAAAGACAAAACAAAACCCCGACTCGCGAAAGCCGGGGTTTTGTTTTGTCTTTTTATGTAGGGAAAGGGAGGATATCAGCCTTTTACTCGTCCGATATATGATCCGTCGCGGGTGTCGACCTCGACGAGCTCGCCTTCGTTTACGAACAGGGGCACGCGGATTTCGGCACCGGTCTCAAGTGTTGCGGGCTTGAGGGTGTTGGTGGCTGTGTCGCCCTTGAGTCCCGGTTCGGTGTATGTGATTTTTAGGACGGTCTTGATGGGCATCTCGGCATAGAGCACTGTCTCGGTCGATGCGTCGCTGACAACTTCCACGGTGTCGCCTTCTTTCATATATGCGGCTCCGGTAACGAGGTCTTTGCTGATAGGAATCTGTTCGAAGGTCTCATTGTTCATGAAGATGTCGTCACCTCCGTCGGCATAGAGATACTGGAAGGGGCGGCGTTCCACTCTTACGTCTTCAAGCTTTTCGCCGATATTGAAGCGGCGTTCAAGCACGCGTCCGTCGACTACGTCCTTGAGCTTTGTACGCATGAAAGTGTTGCCTTTGCCGGGCTTCACATGGAGAAATTCCACGCAGAAATACAGACGGCCGTCCATGCGGATGCAAGTGCCGTTTTTGATGTCTTGAGCGTTAATCATTGATGTGATATGTAAATTTTGCGGCAAAGTTACGAAAAATCACATTATCCGCCAAATCTTTCGGTCTCTTGATGATTATTTGATGATTATTTCAACAGAACAACTTTTAAGATATAAATGTTAACATATTGTTGCAGTAATTTTATTAAAAAACTCAAAAAGTTGCTTAATATAAAAATATGCTTACTTTTGCTGAATATTCAAATAATTATTAATACCAATGCTTATGAGATTTACTTCTACTCTTCTTTCGTTAACTGTTGCTGCCAGCATGGCAGCTGCCGCTCCACAGACGATGAAAGTCGGCGAGTTCGGCAAGCATAGAGCGCACTACAATGTGTGACCCGTATTATGGTACAGGTAATGCCAATTTCGGAATCCTCGACAATATCCAGGCGCATATGGCCGAAGCCGTACCCGCCAATCTGTCGGTTACAGCCAAGTATGGCGACGACACCAACAGTGTCGAAATCGACGCATCGGCCTATTTCTTCCGCTCTTATGAAGAGAATCCCTTCCGTCTGGCTTACGTCCTTACGGCCGACAGCCTCAGAAGTGACGAAGACAAGTATTCGTGGCTTCAGGCAAACGCATACTATAATTATCCGGCTTCGGAACTCCCCGGCGGCGAGGACTTCTGCAAGCCTGAAGGCAAATCATATATGTCGGTGGCATTCGATGACGTAGTTGTCGCTTACAGTCCGTATGCAGGCGAGGAGGAATCGTTGCCGGCCGCCGTGTTATTCCAGGAGATGTGCATGGCCTCGTCATAGAACGCACCCGTTACACCGACGGTTCGCAGTCTGCGGCCAAGAAATTTGTCAGATAATAAGAAGCAGATTCTTATCCAGAACCTATTCGCGCCTCCGGATACACCTTCCGGGGGCGTGTTTTTAGCCGAATATCCATATTTATTGTGTCGGGACGGCGGCATTTTGAAAAATTGTATTAACTTTGCGGCAATAAGATAATATCATAATCCAATATTTGTATATCATGAATTTGAAGACATTTTCGCTGCTTGCGATGGCCGGGGCGACATTGTGGAGTTGCTCCGGGCCGGGGCTGACCGTCAGTTCTCCCGACAGTGAGGTAAAAGCCGATTTCAAAATCATCGGCGACGGAGTGCCGACTTATTCCGTCACGTTCGGGGGGAAAGAGATTGTGGCCAATTCGGCTATGGGGTTTGAATCGCTCGATCAGTCCATGAACCTGCAGTCGGAATTCAGCATCGACTCTGTGTCGAAAGGAAGCTTCCACGAAGTATGGAGCCCGGTGTGGGGTGAGAAAGACTCGATTGACAACACTTACAACTGGCTGACAGTGCACCTCTCGAATGCCGACATTCGCATGGACGTGGAATTCCGCGTCTTTAACGACGGCGTGGGTTTCCGCTACGTTTTCCCGGAGCAGAAGGTCGACTCGGTCTGCGTGGCTGAAGAACTGACCCAATTCGCCATGGGCGAGGACATGACGGCATGGTGGATACCTGGCGATTACGACACCCAGGAGTATGAGTACAACAAAACCCGCCTGAGCGAGATACGCGCCAAGAGTGCCGAAGGCAATGTGGAGAATGTGTCGCAGACAGGCTTCTCGCCGACCGGCGTACAGACTTCGCTTATGCTCAAACGCGATGACGGCACATACCTGAACCTGCATGAGGCCGCCCTTGTCGATTATCCGGCGATGCACCTCGACCTGAACGACACCACGATGACATTCACGAGCCACCTGACTCCGGGCCTGACACAGGCAAAGGCAGTGTTGCGGTTCCCGAGAACCACCCCGTGGCGTGTGATAATGGTCGGCGACAAGGCTACCGACATCCTTGCTTCGGATATTGTGCTCAACCTCAATGAGCCCAATGCCCTTGACGACGTATCGTGGATTCACCCGACAAAGTATATGGGAGTATGGTGGGAAATGATCACAGGCAAAAGCTCATGGGCATACACCGACCTTGACAGCGTCGACCTGCGCACCATCGACTATTCGAAAACCAGGCCGAACGGACGCCACGGAGCCAACAACGCCAATGTAAGGCGTTATATCGACTTTGCCTCCGATAACGGCTTTGACCAGCTGCTCATCGAGGGCTGGAACATCGGCTGGGAAGACTGGTTCGGCAAGGAGAAGGAATATGTGTTTGATTTCGTCACGCCTTACCCTGATTTCGATATAAAGGCTCTCAACGACTATGCCCACTCCAAAGGGATAAAGCTGATGATGCATCACGAAACATCCGGCTCAGTCGGCAACTATGAGGCGCATATGGATACCGCTTATGCGCTCATGAACAAATATGGCTATGACGCGGTGAAGAGCGGCTATGTAGGAAGCATCCTTCCGAAGGGTGACACCCACTACAGCCAGCGCATGGTCAACCACTACCTTGACGCAGTGAAAAAAGCGGCCGAACACCATATTATGGTCAACGGACACGAGGCAGTGCGCCCCACGGGCCTGAGCCGCACTTATCCCAACCTCGTCGGCAATGAGAGTGCCATGGGAACAGAATACCGCAACATGTCGCCTCAGCATGTCACAATCCTTCCGTTCACACGACTTAAGGGCGGTCCGATGGACTTCACTCCGGGTATTTTTGTGATGGATATGGGCAAGTTTGTGCCGGGAAGCAAGGAACACAAGCATGCGACAATCGCCAACCAGCTCGCACTCTATGTGACGATGTACTCGCCGCTGCAGATGGCGGCCGATATGCCGGAGCATTATGCCGAGAAAATGGACGCGTTCAAATTTATAAAGGATGTGCCGGTCGACTGGTCGCGCACCGAATATCTTGATGCCGAACCCGGTGAATATATAGTTGCAGCGCGTAAGGACAAAAACAGCGACAACTGGTATGTCGGCGGTGTGACAAACGCCGACGCGCGTGACTATACTGTGGATTTCGGCTTTCTTGATTCGGGGACGACATATAAGGCGACAATCTACAGCGATGCCTCTGACACCGACTGTGATACGAACCCCGAGACATATGTGATAAAGGAGATAGACGTTACTTCCGATACTAAACTGCCTGTGCATATGGCACGCGGAGGCGGTTTTGCAATCTCGGTAAAAAAGTAAGAACAGTCAAAACACAGAACGGGCCGGAAGTCTTCAAGAGGTTTCCGGCCCGATTGATTTTACTGTGTAAGGGCTATGTGGTTTTCGCGGGCTATGCGCCTCATGTTCATCAGGGCATAGCGCATGCGTCCGAGGGCTGTGTTGATGCTCACGTTTGTGGCTTCGGCGATTTCCTTGAACGACATGTCGCGGTAAAACCTCATGGTGAGCACCTCGCGCTGCGATTCAGGCAGTGCGTTGACAATTCGCCGCACATCCTCGTGGATCTGACGGTCTATCATCACTTCTTCAATGCTTATATCACTGAAATCCGCACAATTGAGCAGGTCATAGTCTTCGTTGTCGGTCGTGACAGTGTTTTCAGACTTTTCCTGCCTGAAGTGGTCGATAATCAGATTGTGGGCAATACGCATGAGCCATGATGCGAATTTGCCGTCCTCCGAATACCGGTTCTGACGTATCGTGGTGATTACCTTGACAAAGGTCTCCTGGAATATGTCATCGGCGATGTCATCGTTTTTCACCACATTGTTGATGTAGGTGAAAAGCTTGGTACGATAACGGTTAAGCAGCACATCGAAAGCTATATTGTCGCCTCCGGCATAAGCTTTTACCAACAAGTCGTCAGTGAGCTTACTGAGATTTTGCATTACTGTCTTGGTTTATTGATTAGAGTAGCAGTGTGCAATAGGCAGTCGGGTTGATTGGAATTGGGTTATTATTGAAGTTGTTTCTGTTTTACTATGCAAAGTTAGTGCTTTTGATGCGTACAGACAACAGGCGACTGATTTTTTTAACAATTATTTTGGGTGGGTCATACAATAATTTCGTTTTTATACGTTGGCCGAAAAAATGGATATTCGTGTGCAATAGATTATAAACATTTGCGTTAAATAGATATAACCCCAAAACAGATAGTGCCTATGCATCGAATCTCTACTCCGACCATGTCAGACATGAAACAAGACGCCGACCGTCGCAGTCTGCGTCGTTCACCAAGGCGATTGACCATTGAGTGTATCCGTCAGTTCGCCCGCGTTTACCAGCCGGCTCTGATTGTTCCGGCTCCGTTAGCCGACATAGTTCTTAACTGACGTGTGAAAAACTTATCAGCGGCCCGCAGTCACGGTTAGTCCAAACCTGACTGCGGGCCGCTTCAGTTTATTTTACCGGCAGAGTCACTGTGGCCGGTCTGACCCCCTTTGCAGTGACGGTGAACGTCAATGTGCCCGCAGTGTCGGCACTGCGCACGATGGCAGTGGCCGCTCCACTGAACAAGTCGGTCTCTGGATTCTGGAACGGACGCAGTGACGTGGGGTCGCCGTTGGCAGTTGCCTCAAACGTCCCGGCTCCGCTGACCTTGAATTTAACGGCGCGGCTGTCATCGGGAACGATGTTCCCGTCGCGGTCGGCAACGTACACCGTGATATAGGCGATGTCTTCGCCATCGGCTGTCAGGCTGTCACGGTCTGTGACTGCCACGAGGTGGTGTGCCTTCCCGGCGGTCCGCACGGTCTTCTCGGCCGCTTTCCGACCGTCGCTGTCATATGCAACCACACGGAGTTCGCCCGGTTCGTATCGTGTGTCCATCCACATCAGGCGGTAGCGGTTGTACACAGTCGAGTCGTTTTTCTCACGCACGCCCTGACTGCGTCCGTTTATGAAAAGCTCGGCTTTCGGGTAAGACGTATAGACGAATACGGGTGTCACCTCGCCTTCGCGTCCTTTCCAGTTCCAATGCGGTAATATATGCAGTGTGGCCGAGTCTTCGTTCCATTTCGAGCGGTAGAGGTAGTACCGGTCCTTGGGCAGAGATGCGAGGTCGATTATGCCGAATACTGAGCTGTGGCTTGGCCATGCGTCGGTGTCGTAGGGCGAAGGCTCGCCGAGATAGTCAAAGCCGGTCCATACAAATTGCCCGATACACCAGTCATGGTCGTCGTCACGGGCAAAGTCGAGATCCGGCGTGTTAGACCAGGAACAGCTTTCGTTGTCATAGCTGTTCGACTGGTTGCCTTCATGCATCGCCACATTATGGTCGCGGAACTCTACCGGGAAGAAATATTTTCCTCGGGACGACACGGTTGACGCCGTTTCTGACCCGAGAATCAGACCCTGGGGAAGGCGCTCGTAAAATTCGTCGTAGCGCTGGGGCTTGTAGTTGAATCCGGGGATGTCGAGCGCGGCCGCAAAACCGTTGTCGATAGTTGCGCCCTTGCCTACCTGGTCCATGCCGCAGGTGATGGGTCGGGTGGTGTCAAGGCTGCGGACAACCGACATGAGCCGACGGAGCTCGTCCATGCCAGGTTCGCCCCATTGGCTCGGTACTTCGTTGCCAATCGACCACATGACGACCGACGGGCTGTTGCGGAACTGACGCACCATGTTTGAGACATCTTTGTCGGCCCATTCGTCGAACACGGCTCCGTAGCCGTTAGGTGACTTGGGGCGGAACCCCCAGTCGTCGAACGGCTCGATCATCATCATTAAGCCCATTTCGTCGCACAGTTCCACAAGTTCCGGAGCGGGCATGTTGTGGGAGGTACGGATGGCGTTCGCTCCCATATCTTTGAGCAGTTCAAGCTGGTGCCTCAGGGCCGACCGGTTGACTGCCGCCCCGAGAGGGCCGAGATCGTGATGATTGCAGACACCACGGAATTTGGTAGGTTTGCCGTTAAGAAAAAAACCTTTGTCGGGAATATATTTGAGTGATCGAATGCCGAAACGAGTGTCGTAGCTGTCAACTTCCTTGCCATTGACAGTCAGAGTAGTGCGAGCCGTGTAGAGAGCCGGATGCTCAGGACTCCATAGCTCGGGGCTGTCGACATGAAAATCCTGCACATATTGTTGCCCGCGTGAGCAATAGATGCCTTCCCGGCGCGCCACCTCGCGTCCCTGAGGATTGAGAATAACGGTCGAAACTCCGATTTCCTGACGGTGAGCAGCTCCGTTTATGTCGATTGCAAGGCGCACCGAAGCCTCTTTGGCATCAACTACCGGTGTCGTGATCTGTGTCCCCCATGTCGGAATATGTACGCGGTCGGTTGTCACCACATGCACGTTGCGGTAGATACCGGCTCCGGGATACCAACGCGACTGTTGCTCTTTGTTATGGCATTCGACCTCAAGGATGTTCTCGCCCGGACGTGCTACTCCGTCGACGTTGACATAGAAAGAGTTGTAGCCATAAGGCCAGTAGGCCACTTCCTTGCCGTTGAGCCTGACGCGGGGATGGCTCATCACACCGTCGAACACGAGCGTTGTCGAAAGTCCGGCTGTGTCGGGCAGCTCGAAAGTGGTGCGGTATACGCCCGATCCGATGAAGGGCAGCCCGCCGGTGCGCCCTGTTTTCTCGGAGGCAGCCGTCTCGCCGTTCTGTTCGACAGCAACGGTCTGGAGATCGTTGTTGCGGTCAAAAGGACCGTAGATGGCCCAGTCGTGAGGCACGCGCACATTCTGCCACTGCGCCGACCGGTTGCCGGCGTCTTTATGGAATTGCCAGCCGTCGCGCAGAAGGGTGTCGGTGCGACGTGCCGACACGACAGCAGTCATAGCCCCGGCAAGGGCTATGACTGCTATAAGTCTGGATTTGTTTGTCAGTATCATCTATCAGTCGGTTATGGTTTTATGGGTTTGAACGGGTCAAGGGCTTCGGTCGGGGAATCGTTGTCGAAGCATCCGAGATTATATCCGTCGTTATATCCGTTAGGTGCCTGCGGCTCCCAATAAAATATGCCTTCCACATCGGCCTTCATCATATCGGCAATAAGCTCTTTGCAGGCCGCTCCCTGGTCGTAAGGCATTCCGATTTCGCAGATCATGACCGGTTTTCCGTATTTCTGGCGGAGATGCGATATGTTGGCTTTGCAGTCGTCGGCCACTTTTTTCCATCCGCCTGTCTCACCCTGCTGCTCGGCCCAATAAGGGTAGAGCGACATTCCTATCATGTCGTAACGCCCCCCGTTCTCTGTCAGAATATCAAACATGCGGTCATATTGCCACTGGTTGTTCCCGCCATCGAGGTGGACGATCACCTTTGTGTCGGGCATGATTGCTTTTACGGCATCGTATCCCGCGTTGTTGAGCGCTGTCAGCTGTACGGGATTTTCAACTGACCCTGCGGGAAGCATCATTCCCGGGGTGGTCTCGTTGCCTATCTGCACCCATTCGGGTGTGACACCGGCGTTCTTTAGAGCGGTCAAAGTCTCGGTCACATGGCTTGAGACAGCCTTTGTCAGATTGTCGAACGACAATTCTTTCCAGGCCTCAGGCATTTCCTGATGCCCGGGGTCGGCCCATGTATCGGAGAAGTGAAAGTCTATCATAGTGCGCATGCCGAGCCGTTCGGCACGACGGGCCTTGAGCACCACGTCGTCGATGCTGTTCCATCCGTCGGCGGGGTTGACCCACACGCGCAGACGTATTGAATTTACGCCGCAGTGGTCGCGAAGAAGCTGTATGCATTCCATTTCCTGACGTGCTTCTCCTGAGGTATAGAATTTGCGGCCTTCCGATTCCATCTGAGTCAGCCAGCTGACGTCTGCACCGCGTGCGAAACCTGTCTCCTTCACTACATTGTCCGTCTCCTGGCGCGGACTCGTGACAGGACCTTCTTCCGTGCATGCCACACATGCCAGTGCGGCTGTCAGAGCTATTGATGCGAATATGGTTGTCATTTTCATTATATGAGGTTTATTTGAGTGAGTATGAATAGGTTTGTTTGCCGAGGTCTACGGTAAGTATATATGTTTCACCCACGGCGAGCGCGTTGTCGCCGTCAAAGCCGGTCGTGGCATCCGAATGGCCGAGACGCAGGAAGCCGTCACCTCCTCCGAAGAACAGGCTCCAGTTGTTGTTGATTAACACTTTCACGCCCCACGGAGTTTCTTTTTCCTTGACAAATTCGGCAGTGAATACTTCGGGGTTGTCGTCCGACTGTGTCATCACATTTACCGTCCAGTCATCGTTAAGTCCAGTAAATCCGACTGTCTCAACCTTGGTGAGCTTATATGTCAGCGCCTGCATGTTGAAGTCGAGCACATACAGTCCCTTCTCCGGAGCCGGAATATTGCCGTCGGAATCGGCGGCCACGAGTGACCCTTCAAGAGGCTGTGCGTCATCGCCGCCTTTGTATGCAGCTGCCCAGTCGGGCTGTGTATATGCCCTGTAACCCCACTCCGAATCTATCCAATGGGCGCCCCCGTAGCTGAGCGTGCCCTCGTCGTATAGCGATATATAGTCGTCGAAACCGTCCCAGTTGACGAGTCCTGAGAAATATAGTCGCGGTTCGGTCTCGGTCTCGGGTTCCGAAGCATCGGCTTTGAGAACAGGGTTCAAGGGATCGGACAGATCGAGTACAAGGTTGTTTTTGCCTGCCGGAAGATCTATTGAAATGGCCGAGGCGGTCTCGCCGAATGTCACGGCATCGGCCACGCCTCCGAATCCGACTGTCCCGGCAATGGCCGGCCCCATATCCGTGGTTGTACGGTCATAGAGGCTTGCGTTTCCCGAGATTGTCACGCTGACGGTGGCTGCCTGCGTCAGGTCAATCGGCATCGACCAGCGGTTTGACTTAATGTCGAATGTCATTTCTCCGGTAATTCCGCCGGACACGGCGAGATTGTCGATATGCAGGGCGCTCCACCAGCCTTCCACTGTGTTGAGAGTTGTATAATAGCATCCTGCGGGATTGGGAAACCAGAAGTTCCAGTGGCTGTCGTCGGATGAGGCAAAGAATGTCTTGCCTGACTCTCCGAGGTTGCCCCACACGACATTATTGGCTTCGCGGAACCACCAGTTGGTCCAACCGTTCACTCCCATAAAGCCTGTGTATATGCCGTTTTCGTTGGGGGAAGCAAGTGTCATGGCAGTCTCGTTGCCGTCTTTGTCAAGCACGGTGCCGAGTATGAGGCGTATGCGGTAGCTCTGTACAGTCACTTTGATTACGTCGGAGTAGCGCGGCTTAAGGTTAGCGGCAAGCACCGAGCGGATGCGTATGTAGAGCGGAGCCGGCTGATCGGCTTCAAATCCGAGCCTGCCGAGCAGCGAGTTCAGTTCTTCGCTGAGAAACTGCTTCTGGCGCACTCCTTTTTCAACAGCAATGTCGAGGGTTGTCGAGAAGTTTTCGTCGTCCGACAGCTGAATTGTTTCGTCGGCTGCATTGACCGGAGCCTGAATCAACGTGTCGCTTAATGCGAGCTGTCCGTCGCCGCTCCAATAGACCGTCAGGGCGAGTGACTGTGGGTTGGCGGGATTCAGGATTACGTCATCCGACGCTCCACCGACGGTGATGGGGGCTGACGGCGACACATACACCTCGTCGATATCGCTGTTGCATGAGGCTACGCAGAGACCGGCAGCGATCAATGCTCCGATAATATATCTGTGTTTCATAAGTCGGTCAATATAGAGGGTTGCTGAGATTAGGGTTAGCTGTCAGGTCGGTGTCGGGAATAGGGTAGATGTTGAAACGGTCGTTTACAGCGCGTCCGTTGATCACACCACCTTTCCATTGCCATACATACGTGTCGGAAGTGAACTGACCGAAGCGGATGAGGTCGGTTCGCCTTACCGATTCGAGATAAAGCTCACGGGCACGTTCGTCGAGTATAAAGTCGAGGGTCAGGTCGCTGTCGCTTATCTTGCCGCTCTCGTCTCCGTCATAGGCACGGAGTCTCACCTTGTTAACCAGATCAAGTGCTTCGCTCCGCGATATGCCGGCTCCGCCGCGCAGGAAAGCCTCGGCTGCCATGAGGTAGACATCTGCAAGTCGTATGAGCGGGTAGTCGGTCGAACAGCCTGTGGCAGCCGAATTGGAAGCGGCCTCGCCGTCGTCGGTAAGATTCGTGAATTTCTCGTAGAAATAGCCCTCGGCCTGATTGTCGATAGGCCCGGTGAAGTATTGACCCTGACCGTCGGTGTAAAACATGGCTCTTGTGTCGGGAGTGTTTTCAATGTCGTCGCCGAATTTCGCTACTAATTCTCCTCTGGCACGGAACATTCCCCATCCGTTCGAGAGTCCGTATTTGGCCGGGTCCTGAGTGCTCGAGTTACCGCACGATCCGCATACAAGATATGTTCCGCCGCCCCAGGTCACTGAGGTTGTGGCATCGCATACGAGGGCGAAAAGTATCTCGTGGCCCCGTTTGTGGTTGTCGGCATTAAAGAGTCGGGAATATTCCGGTTCGAGATAGCAGTTCGGGTTGGAGATTACCTTGTGGCACGCCGTCACACATGATGTGTAGTAGCCGGTGTCGCTTGTCCCACGGTAAACCGCGCTGTTGAGGTAAAGACGGGCCAGCAATGCCCAGGCTGTGGGTTTTGAGGCACGGCCATACTCGTTTGTGTCGGGAAGGCAGTCGCCGTTGTCAGCGACAAGAGTTTTCAGCTCGCTTTCGACAAAGTCGAACAGCGACACTCCGTCGTAGGCTTCGGGGATAAACCCGGTGACAGGGGTGGTCTCGTCCACTTTCGGACCTTTGCGGTAGAGATCGAGTACCATCCAGTAGCTGAAAGCACGCATAAATCTCGCCTCCGCCCTGTAGCCCTTTATTTCGGCCTGCTCCTCAGCCGAGAATGCGGACAGCTCGCTGTCGGTGCAGTGACGCAGGAACTCGTTGCACAGTGAGATATTGAAAAATAGCCAGTAATATGTGTCTGACACCCACGAGTCTTTAGAGTTCCAGTCGATATATGTGAGGTCGGTAAGGTTGTTGCCCGACAGCCAGGTGTTGGCAACTTCGTCGGTTGCGGCTTCCTGCAGGTTGAAATATCCTCGTGAGAAATCTTGTCCGTTGATTGTGGAGAGGTCGCCGTTGGCACCTCCTTGTCCCTGCCCGGCCAGTATGTATGAAGCGTATATCTTGGCCAGCACGCTCCTGTAGTTTGACGCCTTTGAATAGACGTCGCCTGACGTTGTCTCAGTCACGGGCATCTGGTTGAGGTCGTCGGTGCATCCCGAGAGCAGGCAGGCTGCCGAGGCTGCTATTCCGGCTATAATTGTTTGGAATTTCATCGTTGACATTGATTAGAAGTTTAGACCAAGGGTGACTGAATAGGTGCGCGGACGCGGATACACGGCTGTGTCGACTCCGTTGGATGTCTCTGGGTCTACGCCTTTGTATTTTGTCCATGTAAATACGTTCTGCACCATTGCCGAGGCATGGAGGCTCAGCGACTTGTAGATTTTGCCGAAGTCATAGGCCAGCTGCAGGTTGTCCATCTTCAGGAACGAAGCGTTCTCAAGGTAATAGTCGCTCTGGAACTGGCGGCGTGTGAAACGGGTGTCGAGGAAACTGCGGTTCAGGTTGTTAAGCTGGTAGTCATTATAGCTCATTGTCTCCCAGGCGCCGGTGTTCATGGCCATGCCGTTGAATATATATCCGCCGATATTGGCGCGAAGCGAGGTCGAGAGAGTCCATTTTCTCCATCGTAGAGAGGTGGAAAAGCCGAGAATCCAGTCGGGAGATGGCGAGTGGCTGTGATAACGGTCGGCGTTGGTGATCTGGCCGTCACCGTCGAGGTCGGCATAAAGACCTTCGATAGGCATGCCGGTCTCGGCATCGTAAAGCTGCTTGTACAGATAGAACGAATAGGGGGCGTAATCGGTAGAGAATACCTGCATCTGGTAGGCGTCGATCCACGGCCCGACTTCGGTGTCCGGACTCGGGGCACCGGGCGTGAGTGTCAGATTCCTGATGCGTACTCGCTGCCACGCGGCGTTGGCTGTAATGCTCCACGACCAGTCCTTGGTGTCGACAATATGGGCGTTGACAGCCAGTTCGAGGCCCTTGGAATCGACATTGCCCACGTTCTCAAGCATAAGCTTGTCGAAATTGGTGCCGGCCGGTACGGGGACAGTGGCAAGCAGATTTTCGGTCTTGCGTGTGTAATAGTCGGCCGATATGGTGAACCGGTTGCTCAGAAGCGCGATATCCATACCGTAGTTCCACGATTTTGTAGTCTCCCATTTAAGTCCGGGGTTGTATGCTTCCGGACGGTAGGTGTACACCGGATTCCCGCCGAACTGATATTGTGCTCCGTCAAGGCCGGGGGTATATACCGGTATGTAGCCGTAGTTAGTGATACCGTCCTGCTGGCCTGTAACTCCGTACGATGCGCGTAGCTTGAGGTCGTTGACTGCGTCGCGAAGAGGCTCGAAGAAGTCTTCCTGCGACACACGCCATGCCAGTGCCACCGAAGGGAATGTGCCCCATCGGTTGTCTTTCGAGAAGCGGGACGATCCGTCGCGGCGCACTGTGGCCGTAAGCAGGTAACGTCCCATCAAGGTGTAATTCAGACGTCCGTAGTATGATATGAGCGAGTGCCGCTGATCTGTTGCTGCCGTTGTTGACTGCTGTATGCCGTCGATGTTCATTTCGGCATAGAACGGGGTGGCGTATTTCCAATACTGGTAATCGTAGCCGAGAGTTATGTCGACATTCGAGGCTAAGGCATCAAAGTCGCGGTTGTAGTTGGCATAGACAGTCAGCAGCCTATTCTGGTTTTTCTGAGGCCCGTAGGTATAGTCGCGACCTCCGGTAGTGTAATATGCTATAGCTTCTTTGGGTACGTAAACGTGGCCTTTGCCTTTCGACCAGTCATAGCCTGCCGTGGCATGAAGACGAAGGCCTTCTACCCATCTGATGTTCCAGTCAACGTCGATGTTGCCTATAAGTCGGTAAACGTCGGATGTCGACTTGTATTGTTCCAGCCGGCCCACGGCATTGGCGAGAGCCCCGGTCACGGGGATGCCGAGTGCGTCGACTGCTTCGTTATATCCGCCGAAAGCCTCGCTGCCTGAATAAACCGGTATGGTGGGATTCAGTGTCGCCCCACCCCATATTGCTCCGGTGTCGGCAAACCGGTTTTTTGAGTATGTGCCTTTGAGACTGATCTGAAACCGTAGCTCATCGTTAAAAAACTTAGGGGTCAGATTCAGGTTCCCGGTAAAACGTTTGGCGTTGTCGGTGCGTAATATGCCGTCCTGACAGTAAGCGCCGGCAGAGATGCGGAACGGAAGCCAGCGTGTGGCGCGTCCCGACACACTCAGGTTGTTGTCGGTGCCGAATGCAGTCCGGTAAATTTCGTCGTTCCAATTTGTGCGGGTGTTGCCTATCAGTGATTTCTGCCGGTCGGTGCCCAGTTCGTTGACTATCGAAATGAACTCGTCGGTGTCGAGCATGTCGGAAGTCTTTGTTTTGGTCGACAGTGAGTTGGTGGTCTGGAACGACACCTTTAAGCCGTCGCCGCTACCTTTTTTGGTCGTGATGATGATTACGCCGTTTGAGGCACGGGAGCCGTAGATGGCAGTTGACGACGCATCTTTGAGTACTGTCATGCTCTCGATGTCGTTGGGGTTGATGAGGCTCAGAAAATTGCCGCTGCCCGACACCGAGCCGCCTACTTCCATGGGAACCCCGTCAAGCACTATCAGCGGGTCATTGGATGCGTTGAGCGATGCTCCGCCGCGTACCCTTATTGTAGAGCCGGCATTGGGCGACCCGCCGCCGTTGACAATCTGAACTCCTGCTATCTTGCCGTTTACCAGCTCTTGGGGCGACGATACCATGCCCTTGTTGAAGTCTTTTTCGTTGACTGACGAAACCGCGCCGGTCAGGTCGTCTTTTTTCCTGACACCGTAGCCTATCACGACTACTTCGTCAAGAACTTCGCTGTTGGGTAAGAGCTGTACGTCGATAACGTCGGCATCGGCCGGACGTGTGACAGTTGAGTATCCGACATAGGAGAATGTCAGCTCTCTGGCATCTGCCGGAATCCTGACGGCGTATTGGCCGTCGATATTAGTGACTGCGCCAATCGAGGTGCCTGCGACTTTGACCGTCGCTCCGATAAGGGGCTCTCCGGTTTCGTCGGTGACCGTGCCGGTGACGGTCCGCAGTTGAGCGAATGCCGAGGCGGGGAGCATCATCAGTACCATCAGCATGGCAAGGACGCGGTGCCTTATTTCGGCTGCAAATTTTGCTTTTTCCATTATAATGATGATTAAGGTTATTCAAGGCCAAACAATCTTTTTACCAATAGAAATTGTGCTGTCAGCGTTGCAAAGGTATGCAGCCGAGGCTGAAAAGAGTGCCAAAAATCGGACAAATAATGCAACGAACAGGACAGGCGCCGATTGTTTAGACCTTTGTCTGCTTTGTTGTGGCGGTTAACCGGCTCCCGGCGTGCGGTCTTCCGACACGTACTCGCTGGGCTTTACCCCGAACTGGGCCTGGAAGCATTTGGCGAAGTATGACGGGGTCTTGAAACCGACCATATAGCTGACTTCCGAGACGGTAAACCGATGCTGTCCCAGAAGCATGGCGGCTTTTTGCAGACGCACCCTCCTGATGTAGTCGAGCGGACTTATGTCGAGGTATTTTTTGATGATGCGGTAGAGCTGTTTGTTGGGTATGCCGCACTTCTCACACAGAAGGCTTACGTTGAGGTCGGGGTCGGCCACGTTCTCTTCGATTGCCTGTGCGATTCGGGCAAGCTGCTTCTCCGAAACTGACTCGGCTTCGATGGGCCTGGGAGCGGTCAGTGAGGTAATTCTTGCCGACTGTCGCATTTCGTTACGGGCCTGAAGCAGCATCTTTATTCTTGCCGTCAGCATCGACGGGACGAAAGGTTTCGACATGAATGCGTCGATACCGAGTCGTATACTCTCTGTCTCGGTGAAATTATCGTCCTTGGCCGTGAGCATTATTATGGGGATGTGGGACAGTCGGGGGTTGTTTTTGAGCTGTGCCGCCATTTCAGTACCGCTCATCACGGGCATCATCTGATCGAGTATGATGATGTCTGGGACAAATGATGCGGCGAGTGACAGTCCGGTGCGTCCGTTGTCGGCGGTGAGGCAAGCATAATCGTCCTGAAGCAGCTCTTTGATGAATGCGGCAATCTCACGGTTGTCCTCTACGATCAGCACCCGGGGCAGTGAGGTGTCGGAGGTTATGTCGGATGTGTCGGCCTTGTCAGATCTATCCGATGTGTCCGACTTCATATAGGGAATGGTTACAACGAATGCCGACCCTTGTCCTTCGTTGCTGAACAGCTCGATATTTCCTCCCATCAGTTCAAGATATTTCTTTATGAGGTATAGCCCTATTCCGGTTCCCTCGTGGAGCGATGAAGTTGAGGGCGACCTGAAGTGACGCTGGAAAACGAGCGACTGGTCGGCCGACGGTATGCCTGCGCCATCATCCGACACAATTATCTCGATATTGCCGTCAGAAACACTTATGCCGCACGAAACGGTGGCCCCGTCGTCAGAATACTTGCATGCGTTTGACAGCAGATTGCTCATGACCGATTCGAGCTTTACGGCGTCTATTTCGGCAAGCAGCTGTGTGCATGACGAGTGAAAAACAAAATGCTTGTTGGCGTTGTTCGACTTGAATGCTTCGAACACGTCGTTGCATAAACGCACAAGGTCGACTGTCGAAAGTATCAGCATATCTTCGTCGGTATCTTCGAGCGTGCGCAGTTCGAGAGTCCGGTGAATCATGTCGTTGAGCTTGACAGCGTTGCTATATATCTGGTCGAGCTTTTGGCGCGTGTCGGTATCTGTCGCTTTTTCTTTCAGCATGCTGACAGGCCCCATGATCATGGAAAGAGGGGTCTTGAGGTCGTGCGACACGTTTGAAAGAAATGTCAGTTTTGTCTCGACATCGCGTATGGTCTTTCGCCGTTCAGCTTCCTGCAACTTACGCCGGTTGCGCCGGTGCAGGTAAATAATGATAAGAGCGGCCGCTGACGACAATACTGCCACATAAAGGATGACGGCCCACCATGAGGCCCACCACGGTCCGCAGGCATGGAGCGGGATAGCGAATGGCCTGGCAGGAGTCCCTGCTTGTTTTATTAAAAGCGTGTAGTCGCCCATCGACAGATCGGATAGCGTTATCCTGTTTGAACCTTCAGGTAAGGCGATCCAGGTGCCGGCGGTATCGGCGGCCGATTCAGCCAGACGGTAGATGTATCTGTGGGTGGATTGCGGAGAGTAGTCGAGCGTGCTTACTGTAAGCGTTATCGATTCGTTATAAGGCACGGTTAGTCGTTCCGGATTTCGCAGCAGATTGCCCGGAATCTGGTTCCCGTTGTCATGGGTTAGAAGCAGAAGTCTTATGCTGTCGCGCTTAGTGTTGTTGCCATATGCGGCAGTGCGTTCTATCTCTATTATTTCGTCTGCACTGCCGAGAAGCACTTTGTCGGTAAGTGTGTCGTCGAATATGGCGGTCACGGATTTTCGGGGTATCATGACGAGCGACGCACTGCATGCCTTTCGGTCGACTCTCCAGAGATTGCTGAGGGTTGACACCCACATATTGTCACCCACTTTTCCCATGGTCAGCACACTTTCGTCACTGCCTGTAGCCGGAAAGCGTATGACTTTCGGAGAGTTGCTATCGAACACCACTACCCCTCCGGTGTAAGCGCACCAGATATATCCCTGAGAATCGGTTTCGATGGCTGTAGGGTAGTTGCCGGTAATACGGAGTATGTTGAATGACTCGGTCTGTCCGTCACGAGCTATGCGTGTAAGGGTGCTGTCGCGGTAAAGGAGTACCCATGTGTTACGGTATCGGTCGACTTTGACATTGTTGACCAAGTCGTTGTCAAGGGCAAGCGGGTGTTGTCTGAACCGGCCTCCGTCCGAATTCACCGAATAGTCGGCTGTAGCCGTGCCTCCGTTGACCGGCAGGCTCGATTTCGCCACGTGGTGCATCCCGCCGAGGTAGCTCCCGATCCAGAGGCTGTCGCCGTCTTCCGCTATGGCGTAGACCCATTTCGACCGGTGTCCCCCGACGGAGTCGGTAACGAAAAAAACGTCGAAGTTGTTTTCCGAGTCTACAAACCGGTTGATACCCCCGTCGGTGGCAAGGAGTATGTCGCCTTCGCTGTCCTGGGTGAAAGCCCTTATGCGGTTGTGTGACAGCCGGCAGTTACCTTCTCCATGCCGGAACCATTCTGAAAACCCGTCGGGACGGATGCGGATTATACCGTTTGTGCCGCCGAGCCACAGGTTTTGTTGCCGGTCGCGGGCTATGACACGTATATCGTTGCCTTCGCCGGTATGGGCGAGCGCGTTAAGGGGAATTGTGCGCATGGTTTCGGAATCCGGGGCTATAGAAAAACCTTTTTCGTGCCCAACCCAAATGTTGTTTCCGTTATCCGACATGACACACCAGATCTCGTTATCGGGCAGCGTGTGTGCCAGACGTGAATCGTGTCGGAAGTGACGAGGTGATTTGTCTGCAAGTTCAAAAACTCCGTCATCGGTGCCTGCGATTATGTGTCCGTTTTTTGCCCGGGCCAGGCATTTGACCACATTCCCGCTGACCTGTCCGACTGTATTCCAGCTGTCTGTCGATGGCGTGTAGGTGAAGAGCGCTCCCTCAGTTCCGATGTATATCGACGAATGGTCGGACGATTCAAGCAGGCAGTTGACAAAAAGGTTGCTTGACACTCCGGGCGACACTTCCTCAAATTCGCCGCGTCCCGGGTCCAGGCGGCCCAGTCCGGCATACGTGCCGGCATATAGTATGCCTCGGCTGTCGCGCATGAGCGAATAAACTGAGCGGTGAGGCAGTCCGGCCGACATATCGGTTATGGTGCGGTCGGAAAGATCGAGGCGGTGTATGCCGTAAAGACTTCCTATCCATATGCTGTTGCCTTCGGCGAGGAGACTGCGTATTTCTTTCGGGCTGTCGTCTATCGGGCCGTTGAGACGGTTTTCTGCAAGGTCATATTCCATAAGGCCATTGTTGGTGCCGAGCAACAGCCGGTTACCCTCCTCGACTATAGAATAGACCTGCACACCTCCCATACACATCTTTGCAATGGGATGGACTGTCACTCCGTCATAGAGGCAGAGGCCGTTGTTAGTCCCTATCCAGGCTATGTCGCGGCTGTCGGTGAATATAGTAAATACAGTGGTACGGCGCCCGTCGAAAGCGATGTTTTTCCATTCCGGTTCGGTGACGGTGAGACGGAGTGCATAACAGCGGCACGGGATGATGGCGGCAACAAATATTATGAAGATGGTTAAGAATCTTAAGGCATTCATATCAGGGTATTGATATGCAAAGTTACGTCATTCCATCAAAAAAACACTCCTGCAAAGCGGACAAATCATGCAACGTTTCGGACAATCATGCCATCAGGTCCATATTTAACTGTGAAAAATATATATATCAAATACATTTCTATAAAGAAGATTGTTGTATCTTTGTAAAATCTAACAAAGACAGTATTATGACATTTGAAGAATTAGGAGTTCGTGATGACCTCCGTAGAGCAATAGAAGACCTTGGTTTTGAAACGCCTATGCCTGTACAGGAGAAGGTGATACCCCATCTGCTCAGTCCCGAGGCCGGTGACGTGGTGGCGCTTGCGCAGACCGGTACGGGAAAGACTGCGGCTTTCGGACTGCCGGTGCTTCAGCGCATCGACCCGGAGCTGAACCGTCCGCAGGCATTGATTTTGTCGCCTACACGCGAATTGTGCCTGCAGATAGCGGCCGATCTGGCCGACTTTTCCAAGTATATGCCCAAGGTTAAAGTGCTCCCGGTGTACGGAGGCTCAAGTATCGAGAGCCAGATACGAGCCCTGCGTGAAGGCATTCAGATAGTGGTGGCAACTCCCGGACGTCTGATCGACCTGATAAACCGTGGGGTGGTGAAGCTTGACGATGTCCATACCGTGGTGCTTGACGAGGCCGACGAAATGCTCAACATGGGCTTCCTTGATTCGATTGACGAAATACTTGCCCATGTGCCGGCCGACCGCAAGATGCTGATGTTCTCGGCTACAATGCCTGCCGAAATCGCCAAGATAGCAAAAAAATACATGCACGATTTCGAGGAGTTTGTCATTGGCAACCGCAACGAGGGGGCAGCCAACGTCCGACATATATATTATATGGTGAATGCACGTGACAAGTATTTGGCTCTAAAACGTATTGCTGACGATTCACCTAATATCTACGCCATAATATTCTGTCGCACGCGCCGCGACACGCAGGAGATTGCCGATGCCCTGATACAGGACGGCTACAATGCCGACGCTCTTCACGGCGACCTGTCGCAACAGCAGCGCGACCTGACAATGAAAAAATTCCGCGATAAAGTCACATCGCTCCTGGTCGCCACCGATGTTGCTGCACGCGGCCTTGACGTGGACGACCTGACCCATGTGATCAACTACGGGCTTCCGGACGACACGGCTGTATATACCCACCGTTCGGGCCGCACGGGCCGTGCCGGCAAAACAGGCGTTTCGGTGGCCATAATTCATTCGCGTGAAAAAGGTAAGTTGCGCGAAATCGAGAAAAAAATCGGCAAAACATTTGAACGCTGCGAGGTGCCTACGCCACAGCATATCATCGAACGGCAGTTGTATAACCTTGCCGACCGTCTGGAGCGCGTGAAAGTCGACGAGGAGGAAATAGGCAAATATTTGCCGGGAGTAAGCCGTAAACTCGGATGGCTGAACAGCGAGGATTTGCTCAAACGCGTGCTTTCGCTTGAATTCAACCGTCTTCTCGACTATTACCGTGATGCCCCCAATATTGATTTTATCGACGAAAAGCCGCGCAAGGAAAAGAAAGATAAGAAAGAGAGTCCAAAGAACTTCAATAAGGACCGCCGCACTGCCGAACGCGGTATGGCGCGAATATATGTAAGCGCCGGTAAAAGCGATGGCTTTTATGCCGGCAACCTCATCGAGTTGCTTAACAAGACAGTTGAAGGCAAGCGTGTGGATGTGGGCCGAATCGACCTGATGCCTTCCTACTCGCTCTTTGATGTTCCTAAAGCCGATGCACGCAGGGTGGTTGACGCACTTACCGGCAGCGACTTTATGGGCAAACGCCTCTACAGCGAAGTGGCCGAAGCCGATAAGGACTATGCCAAGGCTTCCAAACGCCGTTCGGGTAAGAAAAACGATGATGTGGTTGCCGACGGCTCGGAGAGCGCATACGAATATTTTAAAAACAAACATCGTGGCGGACCGCGTAAGCCGGGACGCAAACGCAAGAGCTAAAATCCAACATTATTTATGAGAGAGATTATCCGACGAATTGTTGTCAGCGCAGTCTCAATCACGGCTACAGTCGTATCGATTTCTGCCCAGATTACCGCCAGTCAGGCTTTTGTCGACGCTCCGCAGGAGATATTCCCGCTGCTCGACAAGAACACCCGTCTTGATATGGTTGATTATTTCAACAACGGCATGGCTACGCAGTCGTCTAACAAAATCAACGGCCGCTCGCGTATCACGGCATTGACTCCTCAATCGCTAAGCGTGGAGATGTCGGCGGCCTCCGATTACCAACTGGCTCTGCTCCCGCTTGGCAACGACACCCTTAAGGCTGTGATAACCACTGTCAAGACTCCTGCACCCGACAGCAGGGTCGATTTCTTTGACAGCAACTGGGACCGTAAGCCCGATGGCGCTTATTTCGTGAAACCGAAGATGGACGACTGGCTCACTGATGCCGGTCGCAAGAACGCCGCCGATGTGTCGGCTTTCGTGCCGTTTTTGCTTATAAGTTATCTTTATGATCCTGCTACAGGACTGTTGACTCTGACTAACAATACTAAGGATTTTCTTTCGGCTGACATATATGAAATTGTCGGTCCTTATCTTGAGCCGTATCTCACGTATAAGTGGAACGGTAAGAAGTTTGTAAAGGTCTGATGGAACCGTCTGATTCGATGACCCTTCAGCAGCTGCAACGCACAGTGCAGCGTCTGCTCACAGTCGCTGCACTGCGTGACGTGTGGGTGACTGCCGAGCTGTCGGATGTGCGTGTGGCCGGAGGACACTGCTACATGGAGTTGCTCCAGAAAAATGATGCCGGAGCCATAGTGGCGAAGGCTCGTGCAGCGATATGGGCAAGCGTCTACCGAGGCATAGCATATAATTTCCGTGCGGTCACCGGACAGGAGTTCGCAACCGGGCTGAAAGTGATGCTTCGTGTGACAGTCAGTTACCATGAAGTGTATGGCATGACGCTTGTTGTCAATGATGTCAATCCTGAGTTCACGATGGGTGACTTGCTGCGTCGCCGTCGTGAAAATCTGTTGAGGCTTCAGCGTGAGGGCATAATTAACGACAACAGGCAGCTGCAGCTGCCTCCGGTGGTTCTGAGAGTGGCAGTAATTTCGGCTCGTGGTGCGGCCGGGTTCGGCGATTTCGTAAACCAGCTTGCAGGTAATGCGTCGCATCTCGCTTTCAAGGTGAAGCTGTTTCCGGCGCGACTGCAGGGGGAGGGCACGCCAGCGAGCATTATCTCGGCCCTTGAACGGATAAGCGACGAGTACGGAAACTGGGATTGCGTCGTGCTGATCAGGGGCGGAGGCGCATCGAGCGATCTGATAGCCTTTGAAGACTATGACCTTGCCGCCGCTGTCGCTCAATTCCCCCTGCCGGTGATCATAGGCATTGGACATGAACGCGATGTGACCCTGCTCGATTATGTGGCGCACATGAGGGTGAAAACGCCTACTGCAGCTGCCGAATGGCTTATATCGCTGGGAGATGCGGCGCTTGACCGTCTGCGCTCTATAGCCGTGAATCTTGCAGCGTCGGCCGGCGACCGCATGACCGGGACGGCACGCCAGTTGTCGTCGATTGAGGCTCAGCTGTCGATTTTGCCGGGAAGGGCGGTGGAGCGGGCCGCTTCCGGACTGCGCCGGTCGGCGGCGGTGCTTGAAGGTCTGGGCACGTCGTGCATTCTCCCTATGCGCGAAAGGCTTTTGTCTATGTCCGAAAGACTTATGCAGTCGCCTTCGCAGGCAGTGGCTCGGCAACGCGACCTGTTGGAATCGCACCGACGTCTTCTCGATGCATTGTCGCCCGAGGCCACTATGCGTCGTGGATTTACCGTGACCCGCATCAATGGTCATGCCGCTTATTCAGCCATGGAAATATCCTCAGGCGATACCATTACCACATATTTTGCCGACGGTACAGTAGTGTCAACCGTAAACCAAAATCAAAATGGAAGATAATGAAAATTTACGCCCCGTGGGCGAACTGTCATATAATGAGGCTCTTGGCGAGCTTGAATCGATATTGCGACGTATGCAGGGCGACTCATGCGACATCGACAAGCTGACTTCGATGACGCGCAGAGCTGCCGACTTGCTTCGTGAATGCAAGTCGCGCCTGACGACAACCGACGAAGAACTTAAGCAGATACTTACTCAGCTCGAGCAGTAGCCGTTGAGGTCGGCTCCCACACGTAGAGTCTGTCGCTGGGACGAATCTTCGACCCGGTGCGAATCGACACGCTCTGGCCTTTGACAGCTTTGTCGACCGGCTTGAGGTCGACACGCAGCTCTTCTACTGTGAGGATCAAGGCACCGGTTGTAGGGCCTGTGATAACGATTTCGTCTCCCAGCTTAATCTCGCCGTTCTCGACGAGAAATTCAGCCACTCCGATGTTGGAGAAGTATCTCACACCCTTTGCAGCGTAGCGTTTGACACGTGTGGCCGACGAGCCGTATTTCGACGACCATTCGCCGAGGCGCTGTCCGAGGTAATATCCGTTCCAGAATCCACGGTTGAAAATTTTCTCCAGACGTGAATCCCAGTCGGCTATTTTTTGTTCGGAGTATGTGCCGTCGCAGATGGCATTGAGGGCTTCGTTGTAGCATCCTACGGCGGTGGCTACGTATTCGGGTCCGCGTGCGCGGCCCTCAATTTTGAACACCGTCACTCCGGCATCCACCATTTTGTTCAGGAAATGTATGGTTTTTAGGTCTTTCGGTGACATGATGTATTTATTTTCGATGTCGAGCTCGTCGCCTGTCTCGCGGTCGCGCACTGTGTACCCACGTCGGCATATCTGTGTGCAGGCGCCCCTGTTCGCGCTTGAATTAAGCTCGTGGAGGCTGAGGTAGCATTTCCCGGAAACAGCCATGCATAATGCTCCATGACAGAACATTTCCAGTCCTATCCGCCGGCCGTGCGGTCCGCGGAGGTCATCGGCTGCAATCTGCCGGCTGATTTCGGCCACCTGATCGAGATTGAGTTCGCGGGCGAGTACCATAACATCAGCCCATTGGGCGAAAAATTTTACAGCCTCGTAGTTCGATACGTTCACCTGGGTGGAGATGTGGACTTCTACCCCGACAGATCTTGCATAAGTTATAGCCGCGATGTCGCTGGCTATTATCGCCGTAATGCCGGCTTTGCGTGCCGCGTCGATAATCTCGTGGCAACGGTCCATATCGCTGTCATATATCACGGTGTTGACCGTGAGATAGGTCTTTACCCCGGCTTCGCGACATGTGGCGGCGATGGCGGCGAGGTCGTCAAGTGTGAAGTTGACCGATGAGCGAGAGCGCATGTTCAGTCCCTCGATACCGAAATACACGGCATCAGCTCCGGCGCTGATTGCCGCCGCGAGCGATTCATAGCTCCCGACAGGAGCCATTATTTCAAAATCCTTACGTTCCATAATGGTTCTGCAAAATTACTCAAAATCGCCGTAATATCGAAAAATGAAAGACAGGCCAAGTTTAGTAAAAACAGTCATAAGCCCACCTTGCTATGTTATTTTCTATATATTCCGAAATCATATTACCATCTCTTGTTCCTCGTATTATATGGTCATGATATCTGCTTTGCCATCCAAATTCAATACCATTACGACGGGCAAACCTTGTGACGGACTGTTTGTTGCCTCCGACAACCACTCCAAGTGCTGTCCTAATTGTAGGGATGCACCCAGGTGCATCCGTATATTGTTGGACATAAGGTTTTTTATAGTAAAATTAATAATTTTATCGGTTTTGTTTTGTATTTTTGCAGGATATGGACGATAACAATGGTGCGGGACGGTTTTCGCCTGAGCAGCTCGGCGAGGCCATTTTGCGAAACTTGCCTTATGAGCCTACGGGCCAGCAGATGCTTTTGCTGGCGGCTTTGTCGCGCTTTTGCGCCGCCGATCTGCAGGGGCGTGAAGCTGCTTTTATCTTGAGCGGTTATGCCGGCACCGGAAAAACTTCGCTGACCGGTGCATTGGTGCGGGCTCTCGGCGAGATGAAAGTGCCGGTCATACTCATGGCTCCTACGGGACGTGCCGCTAAGGTATTCGGCGCGTTTGCCGGTACGCCTGCTTCGACAATACACAGGCGTATCTACCGCCACGACCTTTCAGGGATGTGGGCCGGTCCCGGGATGTTGAGCGAGAATACGGCCCGTAATGCTGTGTTTATAGTCGACGAAGCCTCTATGATAGGCAATGACTCCGATCCGGAACGGGGCAGTCAGGGATTGCTCGAAGATCTGGTGCAGTATGTGTTTTCGGGCGACAACTGCCGCATGATACTTCTTGGCGACACCGCCCAGCTGCCTCCGGTGGGCTGCGAGCTTTCGCCGGCGATGTCGCCCGAACAGCTTCGCGCTATGGGGCTTAAGGTTAGCAGGGCGGTTATGACCGAGACGGTGCGTCAGGCATCGGGTTCGGGCATCCTCTATAATGCGACATGGCTCCGTCATGCAATGTCACAGAATCCTTTTCCCGAACCACAGCTTAGGCTGAGTGGATACGATGATGTTAAGGCGGTCGGGGGAGAGGATCTTCTCGACGAGATAACGTCGTGTTACGGACGTGAGGGCATGGGCGAGACACTGATTGTGACACGCTCGAACCGGCGTGCCGTTGACTATAACCTCGCGGTGCGCTCGCAGATACTCGAACGCGACAGTGAGATATGTCGCGACGAACGGTTGCTCGTTGTTAAGAACAACTATATCTGGAGCCGCAAGGTAAAAGGTCTTGATTTTGTTGCCAACGGCGATATGGCGGTAGTTAACCGCATCTATGGCACGGAGCAGAAATATGGATTCCGCTTTGCCGATGTGTCGCTTCACCTCAGCGACCATGATATTGACTTTGATTGCAAATTGATTCTCGACACTCTCACCTCGGAAGCCCCGGCTCTTACGCGGGAGAACTATGCGTTACTGTGGGAGCGCATAATCAGCGATCCCGACCTGTTCCTGTCATCGGTACCTATGGAGTCGCGTGTAAGGCAGTTGCGCACCGATCCCTATTTCAACGCACTGCAGGTGAAATATGCCTATGCCGTCACCTGCCACAAGGCTCAGGGAGGGCAGTGGGCCAATGTGTTTGTAGATATGGGCTATATTCCCCCAGAGGCGCAGGGCCTTGATTTCTACCGATGGCTTTACACTTCGACAACGCGGGCAACCCGCCGGCTGTACTATATAAATCCGGCCATTGCGATAAAATGAAACAGCGCGAGGATTCAAAACCTCGCGCTGTTACTCTATAGTTGACTGTCTGTTGTGTTTTAGCGAATTATCTTGTCGGTGACGACGGTGCCGTCGGCTGCTGTCGAACGGCGTATATAGAGTCCGCTACCGGGTTGAGCAACACGGCGTCCCTGCAGGTCGAAGTACTCGGTGGTTGCCGTAGCTGCAGGAGTGGCTGAAACGTTGTCGATGCCTGTGGTGATTTCGCCGGTGAGTACATTTACAGTCGTGATGGGAGACAAAATCTCCTTATCGCCGTCTTTGTAAACAGTTTGGCACCCGATTTCCAAAACACCGTTGGCAACATACATTACCGTATGTGTGGCTTTTGAATATAGGATTCCGTAGGTTAAATCGTCGAAAGTCAGCCATGGGATATCGGTAGTCTCTTCTTTAAACACTGGATATTCATCTGGATAGAATGTCTCAAGCTGTCCGTTATAATAGTAGCGGTAGAAGAGTTTGTCGAGATCAATAAGGTTGTTCTCCTTCGTGATGTTTGCTATATCGAATACGCATGCGTGACGACCCATATATTCGGGGTAGTAATCTACGAATACAGGGGCAATCAGAGTGACGGGGGCATCGTAGTCCTGAATTTTAATAATTGGGTCGCGGGCGAAGCTTGTCCAGGCCACTGTTTTGGTGGAACCGTTGCTGAAAAAGGCGGCATTTTTGTCACATGTAAGTGTCTTAGTTGTCTCGTCGTAGTCGAAAACAATTGAGTCACCCATCGATAAGCGTTTGGTTTCGGGATTGTATGTGCCGCCCCAGAAGTAGTTCCATACATCAAGATATATTCCGAGGAGCTGACCCGACTTGAATGCTATCTTGTTGCCCTCGCGTTTACCCTTGATCCATACGTCGGGGAATAGTTCGGATATACCGCGTATATAAGCCTCATCTTCATGGAAACCGAAATCGATCATACGCCCGAAGTAATCGGCCGAAATAGCCATTTTCTCTGTTACAAGGTCGGCGGGAGGGGTGGTATATTTGCCCTGTATCGGGGTAAATTCGCTGTAAGCCACACCCACATACCGGTAATCGCCGTTTGCGTCGCCCATGCCGAGTATAGTGTTGGGCTTTACCGGGTTAGCGTTGCCGACAGTCGATTCGTCATAATCGATGTTCAGAATCACGCGATTGTCCTCGGTAACGGTCAGAACCAGCTCGTCGATATCCGAACGTGTGTAAACGGTCTTTTTATTTGAGTTGTCGCAGTCGTAGATGTAAAGGCTGTAGACATTGGTGTTACCCTCCCGGTCGGTGAGGTAGCAGTAGGGCTGGGGGAGAGGTATGGTTATCTTGTTGCCGTCGCGTTTGCCTTTGATCCATGACACTTTGCTGTCGCCGGCGATAATGCCGTTGACATACGTGAAGCCGTCGTCACCGTCAACTATTGTGGCTGCGCTATTGAGGTTGCCGAGCTGTGACACGATGTAGCTGTCGAAAATTGTTCCGTACAGCTCATAGGCGACGGCTTTCTGATCGTAATTGACGCTTGTACCGGCCGGCTGTTCCAAAATAGGCTTGTTGTCATCGGCCGCCGATACATTCCATGCGCATGACAGCAGCAGGGAAGCAGAAAGTAAAAATTCTTTCATAAGCTTAAAGATTTGTATATGATTGTTTGGTTGTACGAATATAGCCGTCGGCAAATATCTCACGCTTGATGTAAATACCTTTGGCGGGGTTTGCTACACGAATGCCGTTCAGATCGTAATATTCCACCGACACAGGTTCCGACCGGTCGCTGCCGATGCTTTCGATGGAGCTTGTGGCCAGTTTTGTTTTTGCGCCGTTGATGATATTTCCGGTCTTGGTGTCGATAACAACTGCAATAACGCTTAGATTTTCAAAGTCTCGGATAAGGTGCTCGCCGAGAACACTTGTCGAGTCGGTGACCGAAGGGAAGGTGTGGGTCAAGGTGATTGTTTTATCGACAGTGACATCGCCGATGCTGCCGGGAAGTCCGTCGTAAGGTGTCGACATTACAAGAATGTGGTCGTAATGAAAATCTTCAAGGACTCCCTTAGCCTCGCAGAATCGTTTCATCTGTGGAATGAATTTTGATGGATCCTCACCAGAGTAGTAGTTAAGCTGATACCATGCGCTGCCTTCGCCGTACAGGTCATCTTTGACGAGCATGTATCCCATGCGGAATTCGTTGTCGGGCACTTCAAGGAATGTCACGTCGGAGCTGATATTTACATCATTTCCGCTGATTTCGGCTGTGACATCCATGTCGACCGAGGTGAGTGTCGACCGAAGCTCGTTCCAATCGTTTTCGATAAAGCCGCTGTTGCCGGTATAGGGGTCGCATACTATCGAGCGGTCGAGATGAGCACGTGGAAGAGCGCTCGAGAACGACGGCATGTAGCTCTGAGTCTGCATAAGATCGTTTTTATGGATTGCGAACCCGATGAAGTCGTCGGGATATTTCTCGTTCATATACTCAAGGGCTGCAAGTCCGCGTATGCACCATCCGCATGTGCGGCTGGTATATTCTTCCATAACCGGGCGGTGTACCGGACGATACGACATAACGCTGATGCGGCCTTCGGCCGAAGGATACTTCGAGGTGTTAGGCTGTCCGTTGACTTCGGTGACGGTCAGTTTCACCTGATGGTATCCGCTGTTGTCGATCGCCTTTATGGGCACGTCGATCGATGTCATGCGGTCGAAGCGTGGATATACCGGATATTTTAGTTTTGTGTTCCCTGTGAATTCCACGCCGTCGATTTCATATTTATAGCCGATTGAGTCGATAATGGCGGCCCCTGTATTTGAAACCTCAACAGGTAACTCGAAATTTTCGCCTTTGATAGCACGTGAGAATGCGATACTGCCCACATTCATCGAGTATTCGTCGCTCAGACACTCAAACAGTACGGTGAGTTTTGAGCTTGCGTTCACACTCTCGGTCACCGATACCCACTGGCGGAAAGTGCGTGAACTGTGGATAAAAAGCCCATTGGCATTGGACGGCGAAGAAACCGCTATAGGGCTTTTTGTCTTGTCGGTGAGGTTGTCGACATTGAACGAGTAGCCGGCATATACACCTGACTCGGGCACCAAGTACGGTTCGTCAAGAACTATATATGCGGTGTCGTTGGATATCTCAGCATCCTTGCGCAGTATGTCGACGTAGATGACGTTTTTACCGTCGACTGTACCTACTGCCAGATCGGTGGTGAGCCACAGCGAAATATTCGAGAGGTTTTCCTTGTCGATTAGAGGAACCTTAACCCCTGTGATCTTCATGTCGCCGAATGTGGTTCCGGGAAGGAATATGGCTACGTCGTAATTTTCTTTTTTGTGAGAACCGACACCCTTTTCGTCTTTTCCTTCACCATATTGGAAGTCAAGTGTCGCGCCAAGTGTATTAAGTGATACGAACGTGGCTGTGGCGACAGCAAAAATTTTGAGTAAGAATTTGTTCATTTGCAAATGTGATTTGAGGTCGCAAAGATACAAAAATTTTTATCGGATGACAAAATACGGACAAAAAAAAGAAAAATACATCAATATGCAGCTTTATACAGGCTTATTCGTATCGGATGCAGTCGAGAGAGTGCTTTCCTGAAGAATCGGTAAATACGAATGTCAACATCCACTTGTTTAACCTGATTCCTTCGGTCTTGACGAAGGGGAGCGACGCCTCGATAGTGTTCCATCCCTTGTGCAGCATGACCGGCGTCGGGCGCCGGGCCGTGGAGTTTTCGTTGAGAAGGAGTGTCTCGTGGTCGGGCACGAGACCGGCATTATCCCAATCAGGGGCTTTCACCGGTTTGCCGTTGAGAAGTATCTCCGATCCTTTGCGGTCCCATTTGCCCCGCTCGGCCGGCAGGTCGATTTCCGAACGAGAATAATTCTGTGTGTCGATGTATGCACCGGCCAGTGTGTCGCAGTCCGACCATACACGCGCACGTACCAGGGCTTTTACACCGGGTGAAACGTTGCGGAAGACTCCCGGCACGATATCGCCCCAGGTGTGGCGCAGGTACACGGTGCCCCCGGCAACGGTATATGTCGAAGTCGTGTCAGGATCGGCATCAAGAGCCACCGGGTTGCTTATATGCCAGCGTATGTCGCTCTGACGCGCATATGCAATAGGTTCGTCGGCGAGCCAGGTGTCCTTGTAATGTAAGAAGCGCTTCTCCCAGTCGGCGAAATCATTCAGCTCTTTGCCTTGTGCGGGAAGCACGCATCCGATTTCCTCGAAATAACCGTCGCCTCCGCCTCTCCAGGCCCGTTCGGCCATGGCCAGTGTGGCCGGATACAGACTGTTGTCGCGTGCGATGGCAGCGGCATCGGGCAGCCTGCGGTCGTTCCAGAAGGCTATGATCGATCCGGCCACTTCAGGCGTGCTTTTCGGCTGATAGTAGATATTGCTGCGGTAAACCGAGGCCACGTCGGCATAAGGATCGAAATGATTGGCATAGATATAGCGGCAGTCGATGTTGGGGATTCCTTTGACCGCTTTTCCGGCGGTCGACCACATCTGTGTCATATCGGCCCCTACTGAGTCGTTGATGGTCGTACCGTGAATGGGATTCCATACAATTGCTTTTTTGCCCAGGCTTCGTACGTGGTCGGTCATGCGGCGCAGGAAGCCCTTGCGCCGTATGGGTACCTCATCGCCGCCGATGTGAAAGTAGGGGGCAAGCGGGAAGGCTTTGCATGCCTCGTCGATAATAGCAAGCAATGCAGCCTCTCCCTCGTCTGACTGCATGTCGAATCCCATGGCACGACGGAAAGCCGCGCTGTGTCCGGGCATATCAATTTCCGGTATGACGGTCACGCCTCGTTCGGCGGCGAAAGCTTCAAGCCGCCGGCAGTCGTCGGGGGTGTAATATTTTCCGGCATGACGAACCATTGACGTGTCGGCTGTAAGCTGAGGGAAAGCCCCGATTGCCAGACGCCATGCCTGGTTCTCGGTCAGATGCCAGTGGAATGTGTTGATTTTGAATCGAGACAGCAGGTCGATTTGACGCATAAGTGTATCAACCGGTATAAAAGAGCGTCCGGTGTCGTGCATAAATCCTCGGAGCGGAAATGCGGGCCAGTCCCGGATTTCGGCTACCGGAAGAGAGTCGCCGGCTCCGTCACGAAGCTGGTCGAGGGTGTTTTGAGCTCTGATAACGCCACGCTCCGAAGCGGCTGTGATTTTGATAGCAGAGTCGCTGATGACTATAGTGTAGCCTTCGGCGGGAAAGCCTTCAAGCGGTGTTTCAGGTATACCCTCGATTTGTCCGACTATGTCGGAGATTACGGGCAGAGAGCCCTTGACCCATTGTCCGTCGGTGATTATTTCCTGCGGCTTAGGCAAAAGGTCGTTTACACCGGAGAACGCAGGAGTGTTGGCTGCGACAATTGCCGTTAGTGTTGAGGCCGCGATAATACGGCGTATATGCTTAGACAAGTGGTTCATGGTTTTGTCATTATAATTTTTGACAAAAATAAAATAAAACTACAAAGAATATGGAGTAAAAATATTGTTTAACATAAATTTGCACTTGGCGCACTTATCGTTTTGTAATTTTGTGAAAAAGAAACAGGCATGATCGATAATAAACGAAAATATATATTTGAGATGACCATGCGAGTGCGCGACTATGAAGTCGATTCGCAGGGTATCGTCAACAACGCGAACTATCTGCATTATATGGAGCATGCGCGTCATGAATTTTGTCGGGAGGCCGGTACGACTTTCGCTGAGATGCAATCCCGGGGTATCGACCCGGTGCTGTCTCGTGTGGATATACGCTATCATCGTCCGTTACGTCTTGGCGACGAGATGATCTGCTGCCTCGATATCAGGCGTGAAGGCGCCCGATTTGTTTTCGATCAGGCTGTGCTGCATTCTCCCGACCGCGAAGTGGCTGCAAGTGCCGAAGTCACCGTAGTGTGTGTGGAGAACGGACGTCTTACACGGGGCGAAGTGCTTGCCGAGGCTTTTGCCCGTTATCTTTAATATGCTTCGCACAGATTTGCCGCAAGATGATTTACGACAGAATTGACCCTTTTGTCAGCCGGATGGCGTTCGCGATGGTGCGCGGCCTGTTAAGGCCAGTGGCCGAACAGATGCTTGAACGCATTGGTTCGGAGGAGGCTTTTTTCACCATGAGCGAGTCGGAACTGGCTGCGGTCAACGGATTCAACAGCCGGATTTTCGGCAATGACTATAGGGCCTCTTTGGTCGAAAAGGCCAAGCGAGAGGCTGAATATGTGGATGCGCATAATATATCGGCCTTGTATTTTCGCGATGACGAGTATCCTCACAGGCTGGGACAGTGCGATGATGCACCGCTGATGCTCTATGGGTGTGGCTCGAGCGATTTGAACGACGTCCTGCCGGTGGCGATAGTCGGCACAAGGCATGCTACGGCTTATGGTGTGGATTTCGTAAACAGAATTGTTGAGGGGCTTGCCCGACGGTGCCACCAGAAGGTGCTTATTGTCAGCGGTCTTGCTTTCGGCATAGATATCGCGGCCCATAGGGCAGCTCTTGATGCCGGTTTGCCTACGGTGGCCGTTGTGGCCCACGGACTCAATACACTCTATCCGGCACAGCACCGTTCGACTGCTGCCGACATAATCAGGAACGGGGGAATGCTGATCACCGAATACACGTCGGCTGATCCGGTGCACAAGGGTAATTTCCTCGCACGCAACCGCATTGTTGCAGGGTTGTGTGATGCGACGGTGGTTGCTGAATCGGCTCGCAAGGGGGGCGCCCTGGTTACGGCAAGGATAGCGTCGGAATACAACCGCGATGTATTCGCTTTGCCGGGGCGCTGCGGTGATGTCTGGAGCGAAGGATGCAACCTGCTGATACGCAATCATGGGGCGCAATTGGTGACTGATGCTGACCAGCTTATCGAATCAATGGGATGGGCTGTTGACGAGGATGAGCCTGAGCAACCGTCGCTTTTTCCGGAGCTTACGGAAGAAGAACGAGTACTGATTGAGTGGCTGCGCCTGCATCCCGACTCGCAACTGAACGATCTGGCTGTGACGCTCGACATTGCTCAGGGGCGGCTCAACGGCATGCTTCTTGAACTTGAGTTCAAGGGTCTCGTCCTCCGCAAACCCGGAGCTCGTTACTGCGTGGTCTGAACTTCGCCGCGTCACTTTCTGTTTTAATTACATAACCGGAATTCATAACAAACCGCCAACAACCATGAACAAGAAAATAATCGCTCCATCCGAGCTTATAATCAATCCCGACGGCACGGTATTTCACCTGCACCTGCACCCTGATCAGTTGACCGATCGTATAATCCTTGTAGGTGACCCAGGACGCGTGAATATGGTTGCCGAGTTTTTCGACACACGTGATTTTGAGGTTCAGTCGCGTGAATTTCATACCATTGGTGGCAGCTACAGAGGGAAACCTATCATGTGTCTGTCGCACGGTATCGGTCCAGACAATATCGATATTGTGATAAACGAACTTGATGCACTTGCGAATATCGATTTCCCGACAAGGGAGGTCAAGGACAGTCACCGGACACTCCATATGGTGCGCATAGGCACTTCCGGGGCATTACAGCCTGAACTCGTAGTGGGCACTCCGGTAATAGCCGAGAAAGCCATAGGTTTTGACGGAGTACTCAATTATTATGCGGGACGTAACGAGGTTGCCGATCTTGAGATGGAGCATGCCTTCTGCGATGCTGTAGGATGGAATCCGTTGTGGGCAAAGCCTTATTTCGTCTCGGCTGATGAAGAACTTGTCAGACGCATAGGACGTGGCGACATGGTTTGTGGCAACACTATTTCAGCTGTCGGGTTCTACGGCCCGCAAGGTCGGGAGCTGCGACTGCCGCTTGCCAACCCCGATCTCAACAAACGGATCGAAGCATTCCGATACGGCGACCGCCGAATCACCAACTATGAGATGGAGTCGGCTCCGCTACAGGGGCTCGCGAGGCTGATGGGGCACAAAGCTATGACTGTATGCTCTATTATTGCCAACAGGATGAACCATAATGCAACACCTAATTATAAAACTGCCATGAGGGATCTCGTTTCGACCGTTCTCGATCGCATATGAGCGTGTGGCAGGACATGAAAGAATATGACCCGGATAAATATCAGACGAGTTTATTCCGACCCCGACGGGTCGGAGCGTGACGACGGATTCCGTGTGTTGGTCGACCGGCTATGGCCGCGTGGTGAATCAAAAGAGAAGTTTCATTACGACCTTTGGGCAAAAAACATATCTCCGTCTACCCAACTGCGTGAATGGTTTCATGCCGATCCCGGTAACAGATGGGATGGCTTCAGACAGCGCTATATGGCTGAACTTGAAAGCAACCCGTATGTCAAGGATCTGATAACGGTGCTTCGTGGCAAGCCGCTTGTGACCTTGTTGTACGGGTCGAGAGATACTTTGCATAATAATGCAGAGGTGTTGGCCGACTTTCTTTCCCAAAAATTGTCGTGACATATCACCAAAGTTGG
Organism: uncultured Bacteroides sp.; assembly: GCA_964489495.1. Lineage (GTDB taxonomy): Bacteria > Bacteroidota > Bacteroidia > Bacteroidales > Muribaculaceae > Paramuribaculum. The sequence goes on along the minus strand of CAZAZA010000001.1, from coordinate 72,932 downwards.
GTATTGCTTCGTGTGGAAAGAGTACCTAACTTTGTTGGAAAAATGGTATAAAGAATGGATAAGGAAAGATTGTGCTACGTTTCCACCGACCGCCTGCGCGACATGATTGATGAAAACAACCTGATGCTTCTCGTCATCAGTCGGTTTTCGATACCTTTCGGCTTCGGTGATCTGACTGTGGGCGAGGTATGTAGGGAGTACGGTGTTGATTGTGCGACTTTTTTGGCTGTCTCCAATTTTGTGTGCGGCCTCCAGGTGGCTGATTACGATTTGTCGCTTAACGCTCTGGTCGGTTATTTGAAAAAATCGCATAGCTACTTTCTGGATTTTAACCTTCCGCTGATACGCCGGCGGCTGGTTGAGGCCCTGATTTGTGCTGATGTGAGCAATGTGGCATTCCTCATTCTTAAGTATTTTGACGACTATGCCGTGGAGGTGCGTACCCATATGGATTATGAGAATGACGTGCTATTCGGATACATTTCGCGGCTTCTGTCAGGAGAGCTTGACAGCCATTTCCGTCTTGAACACTATTCGTCGACTCATACCGACATGTCGGACAAGCTGCATGAGCTCACCGACATAATAGTGAGACACTACCGTCAGCACAACAACGACATGCTTAATTCGGTGCTTTATGACATAATCAACTGTCAGAACGATCTTGTGCTTCATTGTCGGGTAGAGAATAAACTGCTCGTGCCAGCGGTGCGCAAGCTTGAAGAGAGTGTGCGCGAAAAGCAGTCGTTCATACCCAAACGTCTTATTCTCGACGAGGAAGCCGCCCCTACGGGCGAATCGCTCAGCAAACGCGAGAGCGAGATTGTAGCTTTGGTGGCAAAAGGTCTGTCGAACAAGGAAATTGCCGACATGCTCTGTCTTTCGGTCAATACCGTGACCACGCACCGGCGAAACATAGCCTCAAAACTACAGATACATTCGCAGTCAGGTCTGACAATCTATGCAATTATGCATGGCCTGCTCGACATCCATGATGTGAAAAGCCGGTAGATTTCCGACGAACCTTCCATCCCGAGTACAGGCACCACAGAAACAACCCTCCCGCTATAAGGACAAAAAACCAGGTAGCCGAAGCTCCGAAATATATTCGACCGGAATGTGCCTCAAGCGCCACATTCCATAATGGCATAGGCAGATACTTAAGGTTATCGGGCTGCACCGGGTAATCGGTGCCGGTATCGTAGCATACGATGGAAGGTCTGTCGCCGAGATCGCGGCTATATCCAGACACAGCCTTATGTCCGAACGGAGGACCTGCCTGGCCTGAGGCTGTTTCTCCTGTATAATAGTCGGTCGAGATGGATTTCCCTTGATTCCATATGTATAAACCGCTGAACGAACCGCAAAGCCAGCGGTCCTCTCCGTACGGCTCCCATACATTTAGTCCCATGACGCTTACCGGGGGTGTATCATTCAATGCTTCCGGCATAGCCGGCAGATCATCCAAGGCAAAGAAACCTTCGGAAGTCGATATGAGCCATTTATCGTGACAGTGGTCGTAGCGAATCATTCGCAGACGGTCGTGCCAGGGATTGTCCGTAATATCCTTAGGTACGCGCCATTGAGCCAGCGCTATAAGAAAGGGCGGCCGAAGCGACCATCCGGTGACCACAATCAATAGAGTGAAAATAATTGTCTTGCGTCCGACAAAATAATGCAGCCTTATCATGCGTCGTGAGAGCCGTGGAAACAGCCATATGATAATGCCGCTTGCCGCAAGAAATATGAGTATGATACCAATGGCATCGGCTATAAGCCGTCCGGCAGTTCCGAATAATTCTCCGCTGTGGAGAGCCCAAATGCGTCGAAAAGCACTTGTCGAGTCGATTTCCCGATTGCCTGGAGCAGATAACTCTATCTTTTCAAATTGTTCGAAAGGAGGAGTTGCGACATATATAAACGATCGTCCCGCCACAACCACGCTGTCGCCGCGCACGGTCATGTCGCTGAGACGTTCGTCGGTCATATTCCCCACATTTAACGGTCTCCATTGTCGGTCGAAAATATATAGTCGTTCGGTAGTCAGTGCCAGAAGTTCGCCCGAGCGTGTAAAAGACATGGCCCTGACATCCCTTGACGATGAATTACGTGGAATTCCTTCAGAATAACCGATGGTATCCGATTCAGAGCATAGCCAGATCCCTTCATTGCCGAATATCAGGACCGAGTCGGGGGAAAGCCGCAATGACCCTCGGAGCAATCCCCCGTTCCATTTCTCATAGCGATAGAACGGAGGAAGCCATGTCCGTGGTACGTCGATTCCGGCTACAGCCTCGCGGTGATTCAGTACTATCCCTGATATACAGAAGATTATGAGCAGTAGGCACGAGGCGATGCCGGACCATTTGTGTTGTTTATGCCACCGGATTCTCATTTTTGTCTGTCACGGATGAGGCCTGCATATACAGTATAAGTGCCAAGGGCGACAAAAACAGCCGCCATGACAGTCATATCGACAATGTGTTCCGTCGGTGCGACCCATATCTCCTGAAGCAGTCCGATATGTCCGAGTATCTCGACAAAAGTCCAGAAGGTGAGCACAGTGGCTATCGACATTCGTATATTTGCTCCCCAGTCGGCAATCTTTGTCTGGCGGATGAATATAAACATTGAGCCCACAAGGCATACAGCGCCTAAGAGCAGGGTGACCGGGTGGGTGTCGCCGAGAAACTCAGGGTCATAGCAGAACATTAGAACCACATAGCTTGTCCACATCATCAGGTTTAGTTCCATAAATGTGACTATCGACGTATGTCTGGTCATTGGACGTACGACTATGAGGTCGCGCCGTTTTCCCAACAGTCGTTTCTGACACCAATTGAAAAAATTGCAACCCGAACGGGCGCTGAACATATACAAAAGGAAAAACATCATCAGAAACCCGAACGACGCTGGCAGAACCAGGTATTCAGGTTGTGTAACTTTACCTGTGACGGGATCGGTATAAGGCTGCATCCCGAACCGGTCGACATAATATTGAAACAGAAATTCAACCCAGCCGGTCCAGAACAGCAGTGCGCCGAACAGTCCGTAAAGAGTCTGTCGCAGGCTTCCTTTGGCAAAAACACCGGCTATGGTGAGTAGCAATCCGGCGAATCCCAACAAAAATGCGCATACGTGGAGCACTTCCGGTTGCATGGTGTGTTCCATTATCTTCATGGCCGCATGTCCCAGAGGCATCGTGAACAGTACGAGCAGAAACGATGCGATTGCCCTTAAAAAATATCGTCGGTTATTTATCATGATGTAAATATAGTTAGAAATTAGATATCGAGACGAATTCCGGCCATAAAATTACACCCGTCTGTAAGCGGACTGTTGAGATAATAATATTTTGGCCGGTAATTGAAAAGATTATCAATGGCAAGCGTAATCTTTAATTTGCTGAAGAGTTGTTGCGAAACAGAAAGTTTCCATATTGTGTATCCCGGATAATGCACATTGACAGTGCCTTTTTCCAGATCGTAATAGTCGACATACTCACGGTTGGTGACGTGCGAGAGCCAACGGCCGCTCAGTCCTGCCGAGAAAACATATCCTCGCGAAAACGTATGATTCCAGTCGACACGCGCAGTCAGCGAGTGGGGTCTGGCCGGGATATACTGGTTGTTAGCCTCATTGCCATCCTTGTCTTTGGCAATGACTTCGTGGGTAAAGGCATATGAGATGCGTGCCGATATTCCGCAATCCCATGCGCCTTGCAGCGTCAGTTCGCCTCCGTACACCCTGAAACGGCTTAGGTTAACGTAATCGAGATATGGCTGGTTGCCTTCGCCGGGCAGACAGTAGGGGAGGCCCGTGGCAATTTTGTCGGTCACGCTATTATAATATGTTGTGACGGCGACATTGCAATTACGGCGTGTGAAATCGGCCGAAAAATTGAAATTATGGCTTTGTTCGGGGCGAAGTGCCGGATTGCCTTTGACAATCCAGATACCGGCCATATCAAATTCGTAATATTTTTCTTTCAGAGTCGGTGCTCTGAATCCCATTCCGTATGAAAAGCGCAGATTGAGATTGTGGCGCGGGCTATAGCGTAACGACAATTTGGGCGTGAGGCGCGACAGGTTACCGTCTGAAAAATAATCATAACGCAGGGCTGCCACTGCTTCCCAGCGGTCGTCGATTATACGGTCGTATTGAGCGAACATATCCGCGCTGTTCTGCCGGTGTGTCCTTCCGTTGAGCTTTGAGTTCATCAGATAGTCGTGCAGGTAGTCAATGCCGGCAGTGAGCATGTCGCCGCGTCGTGTGGTATAGATATATGTTGCACGCATGCTGTTTTGAACGTTACTGTAGTTGCGTATGTCGAGTCGTGTGAGTCGGTAAAATGTCGATTTATCGTATTGGTCAAACGAATATGACAAATTCAGGTCATTCCCTGATCCGAACTGCCAACCTGCACGAACTCCGCCTGAATAATCGCGGTAGCGTTCAGGTGAGTCGGTTGTCCGTTCCACCTGACGGAAGAAGTATCCCGCAAGCCCTGACAGTCTGAATCGTCCTGTCGGGTTCCAGCTGATACGGTCGCTGATGTTGCATGTACGGTTGCCGTATATGGTTGACACGACTTTGGTATCCGGGTTCGGGCCATTTTTAACGTCGTAGTTTTCAACCGATGAAAAAGAGGCAGCCAACGTGTTTGAAACTGTTCGGCGACGGCATGAGATTGTGGTCGTATAGCGTTGGTCGGCATGCCGTGCGACGCGTGCACTGAAATTGGCCGAAAACGGGCGAGTGGCGCGCCGGGTGATTATATTTATGACCCCTCCTCCCGCATTACTGCCGTAGAGGGCGCTCGATGCCCCGCGTACAATCTCTATGCGTTCGACATTGTTCATATCAAGCCTGCTGAAATCCACGTCGTCCATAGTCTCGCCTGCAAGCCTTTCGCCATCAATCAGAAACAATACGCTCTGCCCTCCGAAGCCCCCTATGTTCATGTGTACCTGCTGGTTCATGGCATAAGAAAATTCAACTCCGGGCATTTCCTGTTGCAGGAGGTCTTCGATGTTCGTGGCATCGGATTTCTCGATATCTTTTGCAGAGATGAGACGCGTCTGCACGGGGGTGTCCTTAAGCAACCGTGGGGCGCGAGTACCCGTTATCACCACCTCGCCGAGACTGAAACGGGCCATAATAATCGAGTCAATCATGACCGAGTCGGCCGGGGTTGAGCCTAAAGCGGTTAACGGCATTGCAAGCAGTGAACAATATATAAGAGGTATGTTATGCACTTAAAGTGGATATTTATAGTTGATGGTAAGACAGCATTTTGTACCTGTGACGCTTTGGTAATCAGTCAACTGCATTGCCGCATATGTTCCGTCGGCAAGCCGCAGGATGCGTACTCTGGAGTCAAGGACAAAAGAGGGGGGCATAGGGGGGATTCTGACGGTGAGCCACGACGACAGTTCGGGATTTGTAGTTATACCCTGGTTTCCTATTATACCGAGAAGCATTCGGTCCTGGATTACCCAGATTCCGGTCTCATCCCATTGGTCTGCAACAAATTCAAGTTTGTCGAGCCACTTGGTACCACTGGGAATCTCATCGATAGATGTATACTCGGTCACACATGCCGAACCTCCGTTGGTTCGCACGTTGTTGCGGTGTACGGCAACACTCCACGTAGATGGTTCGGGTTGGGATGCTGTTGGGATGAAATCACGATATTCATACTTTGTTATTCCTTCTCCGAACACATCATACCAGTAGGTGTAGATTCCAGTTCTGTTATCGGATGATTCACCTGAAAGCGGGATTAGGAATGTCTGCCATGCCGACGAAGTGTTGTAGGATTCATCGGAGTTGACGCTGTCGGTAAGTGCAGTCAGATCTATATAGTGCCATTCGAGCCAGTCGGATGCGTCGATGTAAAGTTGGCCTGCCGTCGTCGCACCCCGGCTTTCGTCAGGTGTATCGTAAACGTTTTCAAATAGTCCCTCGCACGCCTGGAACGGGAGAGTCATTCCAAGCAGCAGGACTGATAGATGGTAGGTCGACTTCATTTCGCTGTGAAAGTGGCAACAATGGGAAAAGGCATTGCACCGAGCTGAAACGAGTTGGTGATAATAAGTCCGTCGGCAGTCTTTTCAATGGTGATATTGCTCGTTTTGCTGAACGTATAGTCTTTATTCATAGTGGCCACACCGCCATTCTCTGCTTTGAAATGCTGAGTCAATCCGTCTTCGCCGTAAACCTTATGGAATGCCTGTCGGCTTTCGTCATAAGTTATGCCGGTTATGGTGCATGCCCCGAGTGTTAAGTCGCCCATTACGGTTCCGGCGAGTTTGTATTCGGGCATCTCGACGGTCAAAGTTTCGCCGTCAGCGACGATGTTGCATGTCATATCGGCTGTGTAAGTGAATTGTCCCCCGACCACAACCGAGTTAGTGCCGGTGAAAGAACCGGTATATCCTTCGGTGGCCGACTGCCCGTCGGTGTCGAAGGTCATTTCGGCTATGTCGGCAACACGCAGTGTGGTTTCGGTTCCGTCGTTGAAGGTTATGCGGAGTATCTCGTTTTGGGCAGAGAGGGTGAGTGCGGAAGAGATGCAAGCTATTGCGAGTATATATTTTTTCATTGTTTGTTGTTATTTGCTGAGTTTGAAGGAATGGTTTGATACTGAAATGATATAAACAGCCGGTGGAAGTTCGGTAAGTGAAAGCCGGTCAAATGATTCGGCAACCTTTTGTCCGTTTAGGTTATATGCTCGGATCAGCTGGCCGTCACATTCTACTGTGTTGTCATACACACGGATTGCAGGAGCATTCTGACCTGCATCAGCTATAGCCGTGGTCGATTCGACAAAATCAAGAGACTTGACTTCCGAACGTTGTAGTGTGATGGTGTTAGCCGGTGATTTTACGGTGATATCGTATGCTCCGAATGTCACCGTGGGACGTTCGCTGAGCAGCAATGTGGGAGTCCGCCCGTCGGCAAGGGTCAGTCTTAAGGCCGTGTCAGCGGCGCTTAATGAAAGGGCTGACAGGAATGCCATAAGTGATAAAGTTGAAACAGTTTTTTTCATTTCATGATTTGTTTTGTTTTTTCGATTGCAAAATTACGGCTGTGATTTTCGACCGACAATACTCACAAATTGGTAAAAAACCGTGTGCTCTTGGCGTTAGAACGACCTAACTGAGGATTAAAATTGTTAACTTTGTCATAGAATGAAATGATTTTGACTGATGGCAAAGATAAGTATAGGAGAACGTTTTGACCGGCTGAAACAACGTGTGTTGAGCTTCTATGAATACTGCACCGTGTATGTGTGGCGTGATCGCCGCAACAATTGGCGTGTTAACACGATAAAGACACTCAATCTGACAATCAGTTCGATATTCGATACCGATATGCAAAGTACGGCATGTGCGATGACCTACCGCACTGTTCTGGCTCTCGTACCGGTGCTTGCCATGGTTTTTGCCATATGCCGGGGATTCGGGTTCGAGTCACTTCTCACCCAGCAGTTGTATAAATTTTTCCCGTCACAACATGAGGCGCTTGCCCAAGCCATGCGTTTTGTCGACTCATATCTCTCGCAGGCTTCCGAAGGAGTGTTTGTTGGTGTAGGCATTGTGTTTTTGCTCTGGACCGTGATATCGCTTCTTTCAAGCGTCGAGGCCTCGTTCAACAAGATATGGAATGTCAGGCAGGGACGCACATTCTGGCGCCAGACCACCGACTATATGGGCATAATGATTGTTCTGCCTGTGCTGATGATATGCAGCAGCGGCATCACTGTGATGCTCGACACTGCCCTTAAGCGTTTTCTGCCGTTTGATTTTATGACACCGGCGCTGACGGCTTTGTTCGAGGTGTTGTCGTTCCTGCTTATAGTGTTTTTCTTTGCAGGGAGCTATATGCTTATACCCAACACGAAGGTCAGGTTTAAGAATGCTTTCTTCTCGGGACTTCTGACTGCGACAGCCTACACGGTGCTCCAGTGGCTTTTTGTAACTGGCCAGATGTATGTGTCGAAATATAACGCGATTTACGGATCGTTCTCGTTTTTGCCGTTGTTGCTGATATGGCTTCAGTTAGTGTGGCTCTTCACATATATAGGAGCAGAAATCTGCTATGCCTCGCAGAATTTTTCGCGCTTCGACTATCACAACCTTACGGGACATATAAGCACATCCTATAGCCTGAGAGTCACAGTTGCGGTGTGCACGGTGATAATACAACGGTTCGAGGCCGGCGAGGAAGCCCTCACAGCCGGCGGTTTCAGCAGACTGTACCGTTTGCCTCTCGGCGTAGTCGAACGCTGTTACGATATACTTATGCAAGCCGGACTTATGGTGAGTGTTGATGGCGGAAACGGCAAGCCCTCCGGTGTGATAACACCAACGCGCGGCATGGCTTCGATGACGCTGGGACAGCTTGTCGGGATACTGATAAGTTACGGAGCTTCGGATTATATCGACGGATTCGACAACTGCTTCGGCGAAGTGACTGACAGGATGAAACAGCTCACCGAAGCGATGGTCAATGAGGGTGATAATATGCTTATTTCATCGATAAAAATCAAGGATTAGAGAAAAATTCGTAATTTTGCCGTCTGAAATATAACCAGACAGCCAATAATACGAAATGAACGAGTTAGCCAGCACTTACAGTCCCGCCGAGGTCGAGGACAAGTGGTATGCCTACTGGATGGCGCACGATCTTTTCAAGAGCGTGCCCGACAGTCGTGAACCTTATACTATCGTTATACCTCCGCCAAATGTCACGGGGATCCTGCACATGGGGCACATGCTCAACAATACAATCCAGGATATCCTTGTGCGCCGTGCACGTATGAACGGCAAGAACGCCCTCTGGGTGCCGGGCACCGACCACGCCTCGATAGCTACAGAAGCCAAAGTGGTGGCAAAGCTCGCAGAAAAAGGAATCAAGAAGTCAGATCTCTCGCGTGAGGAGTTCCTCCGCCATGCCTGGGAATGGAAGGAGCATCACGGCGGCATAATACTTGAGCAGCTTAAGAAACTCGGGGCTTCGTGTGACTGGAGTCGCACGGCCTTTACGATGGATGAAGTGAGGTCGCGTTCGGTGATACACGTATTTGTCGACCTTTATCGCAAAGGTTTGATATACCGTGGAAAACGATTGGTGAACTGGGACCCGAAAGCCAAGACCGCCCTTAGCGATATAGAGCTTGTGTACAAAGAGGAACACAGCAAACTGTATTATCTGCGCTATAAAATCGTCGGTGAAGATGGTTATGCAATCGTTGCCACAACCCGACCCGAGACAATTATGGGCGATACTGCCATGTGCATTAATCCTAACGATCCGAAGAACCAGCATTTACGTGGCAAGCGCGTGATTGTGCCTCTCGTCGGGCGTGAGATTCCGGTAATAGAAGACGAATATGTCGACATAGAGTTCGGAACCGGATGTCTTAAAGTGACACCCGCACATGATATGAACGACTACATGCTCGGACAAAAGCACAATCTTGAGACTATTGACATATTCAACGATGACGCTACGGTGAGCGAAGCTGCCGGAATGTATGTGGGTATGGACCGTTTCGAAGTGCGTCGTCAGATAGCCAAGGATCTTGAGGCTGCCGGCCTAATCGAAAAAATTGAGGATTACGAGAACAAAGTCGCATATTCCGAACGCAATACCGACACTGTCGTGGAGCCGCGACTGAGCGATCAATGGTATCTCGCCATGACCGACCTTGCCAAGCCTGCCCTCGAAGCTGTAGACAACGGCACCATACGCTTTATCCCGGAGAAGTACCGCACAACCTACGACACCTGGATGACCGAGGTTCGTGACTGGTGTATATCGCGGCAACTGTGGTGGGGACACCGTATCCCGGCGTATTATCTGCCCGACGGCTCGTTCGTGGTTGCTGAAAGCCGTGAGGAGGCTCTCGCTCTGGCTCAGGCTAAAAATCCGGCTCTTACCGATGCCGATCTTGAGCAGGACAGCGATTGCCTTGACACATGGTTCTCTTCGTGGTTATGGCCAATCTCGCTGTTTAACGGCATACTTGAGCCTGACAATGAGGAAATGCGCTACTATTATCCGACATGCGATCTTGTCACAGGACCTGACATTATCTTCTTCTGGGTGGCCCGCATGATTGTCGCCGGATATGAGTTCGCCGGAAAACAGCCGTTTAATAATGTCTACTTTACCGGAATAGTTCGTGACGAGCTGGGTCGTAAGATGTCGAAACAGCTCGGCAACTCGCCCGACCCGCTGAAGCTCATTGAAGAATATGGTGCTGACGGCGTGCGCTTCGGCATAATGCTTTGCGCCCCTGCCGGAAACGATATAATGTTCGATGTGAAGATGTGCGAGACAGGCCGTAACTTCTGCAACAAGATATGGAACTGTTTCAGGCTAATTTCGGGATGGAACGTCGATGAAAATGCCAAGCAACCGGCATCGTCGCGTGTTGCTGTGCGCTGGTTTGAGTCGAAACTCTCCGAGACGGTGGCCGAGGTTAACGACCTGATGGAAAAGTTCCGTATTTCCGAGGCTATGATGGCTGTCTACCGGCTGTTCTGGGACGAATTCTCATCGTGGTATCTCGAGATGGTGAAGCCGGCTTATGGCGAGCCAGTTGACAGGACCACACTGGCATCGACGCTTGGTTTCTTTGATTCACTTTTGCGTCTGCTGCATCCGTTCATGCCGTTTATTACAGAGGAATTGTGGCAGCATCTGGCTGATCGCCGTGAGGGCGAGTCGATAATGTATGCCCCGACTCCCGAGGTATGCGAAGTCGATCGTGTACTTGTGGCTGACGTGGAGCATGCTAAGGAAATTGTTACGGGAGTACGCGGTGTCCGCGCTTCGAAAAACATACCTCAGAAAGAGAAGATGCGCCTTGTGGAGCCTGCAGCAAACGGAGGAACGGCCACCGACGATCTCATTATCAAACTTGCCAATTTGTCGGAGCTGGTTCATGGTGCTGAAAAAGATCCGTCGGCAGCCCAGTTTATGGTGGGCACTACGGAATATTATGTTCCTTTGGCCGACAGTATAGACGTGGAGGCCGAACTTGAACGCATAAACAAGGAAATCGCCTATCAGGAAGGCTTTAGAAACAGTGTCATGAAGAAGCTCTCGAATGAGCGGTTTGTAAACAACGCCCCTGTTGCCGTGGTTGAGAACGAACGCAAGAAACTCGCTGATGCTGATGCCAAGCTGGCGAGTCTGACGGCAGCCCGCGAGGCACTACAGTCACGCTGATGCTGCTCTTTCCGAACGCAAAGATAAATCTGGGACTCAATGTCGTGAGCCGTCGCCCGGACGGCTATCACGACATTGAGACCGTGATGGTGCCCGTAGGGTGGTGCGATATACTTGAAGTGGTGCCGGCATCCGGGTCGGAGACAACGCTGACTGTAACCGGCCGCGAGGTTGATTGCCCTGTCGAGAAAAATCTTGTAATGAAGGCTTTCCGCGCCATGGAAGCGGTCGACAGCAGGGTAAAGCCTGTCGATATTTTCCTGAATAAAATTATACCCGACGGAGCCGGACTGGGAGGCGGTTCATCCGATGCGGCTTTTACAATCAAGGCGATTAACGCCTTGTTCAGGCTCGGTATGGATGATGAAGCAATGGCCACGTTGGCTGCGCGGATAGGGGCTGATTGTCCGTTCTTTATCTATAACCGTCCTATGCTCTGTACAGGCACGGGTACGACAATGTCAGCAATAGATCTTCCGCTGACCGGCCGACGTATGTCGCTCGTCATAGCGAAGCCGCAGGAAGGTGTCAGCACCGCCCAGGCATATGCCGGAGTCTGTCCGTGTATGGCGCTCCCCCCTGTTCACGAAGCTGTCAGGCAGCCTGTTGAAAATTGGACTGATCTGCTTCATAACGACTTTGAGCCCTCGGTAGTAGCGGTCTGTCCGCGTATAGGCGAGGTGAAGGACACACTGAGCTCGCATTCGCCGATATATTGTTCGATGTCGGGTTCGGGGTCGGCTGTCTATGCCTTGTTTGATTATGACAAAGTGTCAGACGTGGATTTGCGGCAGGAGCTGTCGGCACAGCTGCCCGACTGCGATATTTATGTAGAATCACCGACCATGTTGGCCAAGTGAACGTTATCGCCTTATAATTGTTATGATTCTAAAAGGCTTCTGCTATTTAACATTTGACGGCGCGAGTTTGGCAATGTTTTTGCAGGAGAAAGTTATTAGCACTATCATTGACGATTAAAATCAAACACTGTCATCATGAGCGACAAGAACAAACATAACAAAAAGGAGCAGGATAAAGCTCCTAAACTACATAACGAGGCTGCAGATGCCGAGACTTTTGACGATCTCGAAGAAGCTCTTGAAGAGAATGAAGGTTCAGATAATGCCGAACCTGAGGACATGATTGCGACGCTGACGCGCCAGCTTGAAGAGGAAAAGGCCAAGGTCGAGAACGAGAAGAAAGAATATCTTTTCCTTATGGCAGAATTCGACAATTTCCGCAAACGCACCGTGCGCGAAAAAGGTGATATCATACGCAATGCTTCTGAGAAAGTCCTGTCGGGACTTCTTCCTATAGTCGATGACTTCGAACGCGGCCTTGAAGCTATCAAAACCACGAGCGATGCCGATACGGTCAAGGAAGGAATGCAGCTGATTTATACAAAACTTGTCAAATTCCTCGAACAGAACGGAGTGAAGGCTATCGAAAGCAACGGAACGGATTTTAACCCTGACCTTCATGAGGCCATTGCTATGGTGCCTGTAGAAGATGAGTCGCAAAAAGGCAAGGTAATCGATACACCTACAAAAGGATACACTATCAACGACAAAGTGCTCCGTCATGCAAAGGTAGCTGTCGGACAGTAATACACGATATTTCCCCACCGTAAGAAATGGAAAAAAGAGACTATTACGAAGTGCTTGGCGTAAGCCGCACTGCCACTCCCGAGGAGCTCAAGAAGGCTTATCGAAAGCTGGCTATCAAATATCACCCGGATAAGAATCCGGGTGACAAGGAGGCCGAAGAGAAATTCAAGGAGGCTGCCGAGGCTTATGACGTGCTCTCCGACGAGAACAAACGTAAGCAGTACGACCAGTTCGGACACAATATGGGTCCGCAAGGTTTCCCCGGCGGTGGAGGATTCTCCGGAGGCGGCATGTCGATGGAGGACATTTTCTCTCATTTCGGCGATATTTTCGGAGGAGCCTTTGGCGGAATGGGCGGATTTGAAAGTGCCGGTGGCCGTAGCCGCCGCCAGCGCCGCCAGCGTCGGGGCACCGATTTGCGCATAACTCTTAAGCTTTCGCTTGAAGATATCGCGAATGGCGTTACCAAGACCTTGAAGTTGCCGACGTTCGTACAGTGTGAGCACTGTCATGGCACAGGTGCCAAGAACGGGACAGCTTTCAACACTTGCCCTCGTTGTCATGGACAGGGCACGGTAATTATGAACCAGCAGACTATGTTCGGCACGATGCAGTCTGAGGCGGTCTGTCCGGAGTGTAACGGCGATGGCAAGATAATTACCGAAAAATGTACGTATTGCCATGGAGAGGGTGTGGAGCGCAAGGAGCAGACGGTGACATTCACTATCCCTGCGGGCGTTCCCGATGGCGTGACACTGACAGTTCCCGGCAAGGGCAATGCAGCAATGCACGGCGGCGTCAACGGAGACCTGCTCGTAGTAATCGAGGAGTTGCCGCATCCCGAGCTGATTCGTGACGGGCAGGATGTCATCTACAACCTGATGCTTGATATACCGACAGCAACGCTCGGAGGCCCTGTTGAAGTGCCTACAATCGGCGGCCGTGTAAGAATGAAGATTCCTGCCGGCACACAACCCGGCAAGGTGCTTCGCCTCAGAGGCAAGGGACTCCCGCATCACGACAATCCGTCGGTCAAGGGCGATGAACTTGTCAATGTCATGGTATATATACCCGAAAACCTCAACGAAGAGCAGCGTCAGGCCATAGAGTCGTTGCGCGACAAGCCGGGAATGCAGGCTTCTGAATCGGCCAAAAAGAGCATTTTCAGCAAACTGCGCCATATCTTCGACTGATTAAACAATAAGGTCATTAAAGTCAATAAGGTCGCTAAGGTCTTTAAAGACCTTAGCGACCTTATTGACTTTATTGTTTATTGCTGGAGTAGACGCGGCGCATTATGGGGGTGCTCAGGCGGGGACAGTAGTGAGTGTTGTCGTAGAAGAGTGCCTGAGTGGATATTTCGTCCTTGAAGTCGGTTCCAAGGTTGTAGAAGTGGCTGCCGAATATTTGATGCATCAGGCTGTCATCGGCCGCCGAGAGTATTTCGCGTCGAAGATTAGGGCTTACGACCACTCTGTAATCACAGCATTTCTTATCAAGCATTTCAGATATGGAGCGGAGGTTGTTCTCAGTTTCTTTGTCAATCAGACTACCGGGTATGCTGTAGAAGCTTCCTTCTGATCTAACTATGTTATGACGGTCGTAAAATTCTTCGGGATGGTTGACAAGCGAGTCGTTCCATACTGGCATGCTTTCTTCATTCTTCACGCGGTCCCACACTATTGGTTGGATGCAGAATATCTGGGCATCGGAATAGTTGATAGCACGCTGTGTGGAAAGCCACGGAATGTAGGAGGCAAGAAACTTAACGTTTAACGCATGGTGAAACATCTTGTAATGGTAATATAAAGGATACCATGGCTCGTCGTGAATCTGTTTAGGCTCGATCGACACCATACTACCGGAGAGTCTGAATCGAAAAACGGCCGGGTCGAGCACAATAAGCACATTTTTCAGGTCATCGACAGTCGAATACAGATACTCTATGCATCGCCTTGTTGTGGCTATGGGCTGACCCGACGAGTCGAAATGATACGGAACTGCGCCCGGTTGCAGAAATTGCACCCATTGGTCGAGTTCGTACTGGCATGTGATTGACGAACCGACAATGAACGAATTGTAATGTCGCAAAGGATATTCATGCTCGAATGTGTTTGCCGTCACCACTCCTTTGTTCACGTTGAGTTCGCTGTCGAAGTAATTGTCGTAAAGCCGTAGCACCTTGAACGGGTCAAAATACACGTAGCAGGCGGTCAATAATATTATCGGTGCGATGGCCAAAGCTAAAGCTTTTATGACGAACCGGGTTAAGCTTTTCATCAGAACTGGAAGTAAATAAAATTTGAGTCGGTAGTCGGGGCGGTGATAACTGCTATGTAGAGAATTAAATACAAGGCATAGCGCAAAAAACGACGTTTTGGCAGCGGATAGACACTGTCCTTACTGCTACGGTCAGCCCATTCCATTAAAAATACCATCGCTGCAAACACAAGGAAGTAGTAGGTTGCCGCATGCACCGGGGACGCTATGGCAAATAGTGCGAACAGCAGGGCACAGGCAATAGAAATGCCGCGAACTCCGACACGCGTTTTTCTGATTATCATACATAATGCCGTCATGAGCAGATATGACACTATAGTGAGAGGCACAACCGATTTAGAGAGGTAAATAACACATTCTCCAAGTGTGTTACAGCGGAAAATCGTAAAGCCGATCACTACGAATGCGAGGACTCCTAAAGTCCTGGCAGGACAGAAACTACGTGGTTGGAATTCATATTTGTACGATGAAACTCCCATTGCCACGGCTGCGATATATACGGCAGCCCAGTAAACTCCCCAGACAACGAAATTCCATGACGCACCGTGCCACAGTCCCGACAACAAAAATACGATTGCAATGTTTGCAAACCGACGTAGCTGACCTTTTCGCGAGCCGCCAAGCGGAATGTACACATAATTTTTGAACCAGTCCATAAGGCTTATATGCCAGTGTCGCCAAAAAGCAATCACAGACTTCTGGAAGTATGGGAGAGTGAAGTTTTCGGATAGCTTGATGCCAAGCATGCGTGATGTGCCCAAGGCTATGTCGCAGTATCCCGAAAAATCGCAATAAATCTGGACCGTAAACAGCAGTGCTGCGAAAAACAGTTTAACGCTATCTGTGTAGCTCTCTATTCCGTTAGCCCAAATGCGGTCGACTACAAGGCCGCACTGATCGGCGACCACCACCTTTTTCATCAGGCCCCAGAGCACGCGCCGAAGTCCTGCGACGCACTCTTGATAGTTCCATTCCGTCGGCCTGGCGAACTGTGGCAGCATGTTTGACGCACGCTCGATAGGTCCGGCTACAAGTTGAGGGAAATAAGCAATGAAGGTGGCGAACATGATGAAATCGTTTGTAGGGAGTCCCTTAAGCTCGCCCCTGTAGGCATCAACCGTGTAGCCTATGGCCTGGAAGGTGTAGAACGAGATGCCTACGGGAAGCAATATGTCGACGAACACCCAGTCGATATTCCATCCGAAAAGCGACATCAGGCGTACGAGGTTTTCGCTGAAAAAATTAAAGTATTTAAATATCACCAGTATAGCGATACTTATAGCTATATTTAGAGCAGCTATAGTTACTGATTTATGGCGCGTGAGCCACAAACCGGAGAAATATGTCGTGACAGTGGTGAAAAAGATGAGACCGAGAAACCTCCAGTCCCAGCAACCGTAGAACAGGTAACTTGCCGCAAGCAGAAAAAGGTTTCGGTGTCGGGGCTTGTGCAATACACGGCTATGATACGCAATAAAAACGACAAGAAAGAAAAAAGCGAAACCAATGCTGTTAAAAATCATTGCAAGTGATGGTGGTTGGTCTGAAGGCTCTTATAATGGAGGTCAGAGTGGAAGATGGTTGCGGACACGTTCCCAAAGCGACGGACGTTCGGACCGCAGGTGGATATATGATTTGTTATCGTGTTTGTCGAGAAATAGTATTGACGAATGCAGGACGATGGCTATTGTGTTTTCAAATTCAACTATTTCGTGAATATGGTCAAGCATGATTTCATGAAATAGCGCATCTTCAGGGATGCTTCCGATAATCAGCTTCTCTTCGTTAAGATTTATTGAATGGGTATCGACCACGTGGTCGAACAGTAAGCCGAGGTTCAGATCATAAGGTGTCGGTGGCCTCTTGTTATACTTACGGTATAACTCGTCGATTACTTGTTTAGTTATCATACACAGAAATTATACTAATATTTGACTGTACGTATCACTATTATAAAAAGAATAAGGCATGAATTGTTCAGGGGATTATTGGAAAAAAGACCGGGGCGCTGTCCGGCCGGACAGCGCCCCGGTCTTTTTTCCAATAATCCCCTGAACAATTCATGCCTTATTCTTTTTATAATAGTGATACGTACAGTCAAATATTAGTATAATTTCTGTGTATGATAACTAAACAAGTAATCGACGAGTTATACCGTAAGTATAACAAGAGGCCACCGACACCTTATGATCTGAACCTCGGCTTACTGTTCGACCACGTGGTCGATACCCATTCAATAAATCTTAACGAAGAGAAGCTGATTATCGGAAGCATCCCTGAAGATGCGCTATTTCATGAAATCATGCTTGACCATATTCACGAAATAGTTGAATTTGAAAACACAATAGCCATCGTCCTGCATTCGTCAATACTATTTCTCGACAAACACGATAACAAATCATATATCCACCTGCGGTCCGAACGTCCGTCGCTTTGGGAACGTGTCCGCAACCATCTTCCACTCTGACCTCCATTATAAGAGCCTTCAGACCAACCACCATCACTTGCAATGATTTTTAACAGCATTGGTTTCGCTTTTTTCTTTCTTGTCGTTTTTATTGCGTATCATAGCCGTGTATTGCACAAGCCCCGACACCGAAACCTTTTTCTGCTTGCGGCAAGTTACCTGTTCTACGGTTGCTGGGACTGGAGGTTTCTCGGTCTCATCTTTTTCACCACTGTCACGACATATTTCTCCGGTTTGTGGCTCACGCGCCATAAATCAGTAACTATAGCTGCTCTAAATATAGCTATAAGTATCGCTATACTGGTGATATTTAAATACTTTAATTTTTTCAGCGAAAACCTCGTACGCCTGATGTCGCTTTTCGGATGGAATATCGACTGGGTGTTCGTCGACATATTGCTTCCCGTAGGCATCTCGTTCTACACCTTCCAGGCCATAGGCTACACGGTTGATGCCTACAGGGGCGAGCTTAAGGGACTCCCTACAAACGATTTCATCATGTTCGCCACCTTCATTGCTTATTTCCCTCAACTTGTAGCCGGACCTATCGAGCGTGCGTCAAACATGCTGCCACAGTTCGCCAGGCCGACGGAATGGAACTATCAAGAGTGCGTCGCAGGACTTCGGCGCGTGCTCTGGGGCCTGATGAAAAAGGTGGTGGTCGCCGATCAGTGCGGCCTTGTAGTCGACCGCATTTGGGCTAACGGAATAGAGAGCTACACAGATAGCGTTAAACTGTTTTTCGCAGCACTGCTGTTTACGGTCCAGATTTATTGCGATTTTTCGGGATACTGCGACATAGCCTTGGGCACATCACGCATGCTTGGCATCAAGCTATCCGAAAACTTCACTCTCCCATACTTCCAGAAGTCTGTGATTGCTTTTTGGCGACACTGGCATATAAGCCTTATGGACTGGTTCAAAAATTATGTGTACATTCCGCTTGGCGGCTCGCGAAAAGGTCAGCTACGTCGGTTTGCAAACATTGCAATCGTATTTTTGTTGTCGGGACTGTGGCACGGTGCGTCATGGAATTTCGTTGTCTGGGGAGTTTACTGGGCTGCCGTATATATCGCAGCCGTGGCAATGGGAGTTTCATCGTACAAATATGAATTCCAACCACGTAGTTTCTGTCCTGCCAGGACTTTAGGAGTCCTCGCATTCGTAGTGATCGGCTTTACGATTTTCCGCTGTAACACACTTGGAGAATGTGTTATTTACCTCTCTAAATCGGTTGTGCCTCTCACTATAGTGTCATATCTGCTCATGACGGCATTATGTATGATAATCAGAAAAACGCGTGTCGGAGTTCGCGGCATTTCTATTGCCTGTGCCCTGCTGTTCGCACTATTTGCCATAGCGTCCCCGGTGCATGCGGCAACCTACTACTTCCTTGTGTTTGCAGCGATGGTATTTTTAATGGAATGGGCTGACCGTAGCAGTAAGGACAGTGTCTATCCGCTGCCAAAACGTCGTTTTTTGCGCTATGCCTTGTATTTAATTCTCTACATAGCAGTTATCACCGCCCCGACTACCGACTCAAATTTTATTTACTTCCAGTTCTGATGAAAAGCTTAACCCGGTTCGTCATAAAAGCTTTAGCTTTGGCCATCGCACCGATAATATTATTGACCGCCTGCTACGTGTATTTTGACCCGTTCAAGGTGCTACGGCTTTACGACAATTACTTCGACAGCGAACTCAACGTGAACAAAGGAGTGGTGACGGCAAACACATTCGAGCATGAATATCCTTTGCGACATTACAATTCGTTCATTGTCGGTTCGTCAATCACATGCCAGTACGAACTCGACCAATGGGTGCAATTTCTGCAACCGGGCGCAGTTCCGTATCATTTCGACTCGTCGGGTCAGCCCATAGCCACAACAAGGCGATGCATAGAGTATCTGTATTCGACTGTCGATGACCTGAAAAATGTGCTTATTGTGCTCGACCCGGCCGTTTTTCGATTCAGACTCTCCGGTAGTATGGTGTCGATCGAGCCTAAACAGATTCACGACGAGCCATGGTATCCTTTATATTACCATTACAAGATGTTTCACCATGCGTTAAACGTTAAGTTTCTTGCCTCCTACATTCCGTGGCTTTCCACACAGCGTGCTATCAACTATTCCGATGCCCAGATATTCTGCATCCAACCAATAGTGTGGGACCGCGTGAAGAATGAAGAAAGCATGCCAGTATGGAACGACTCGCTTGTCAACCATCCCGAAGAATTTTACGACCGTCATAACATAGTTAGATCAGAAGGAAGCTTCTACAGCATACCCGGTAGTCTGATTGACAAAGAAACTGAGAACAACCTCCGCTCCATATCTGAAATGCTTGATAAGAAATGCTGTGATTACAGAGTGGTCGTAAGCCCTAATCTTCGACGCGAAATACTCTCGGCGGCCGATGACAGCCTGATGCATCAAATATTCGGCAGCCACTTCTACAACCTTGGAACCGACTTCAAGGACGAAATATCCACTCAGGCACTCTTCTACGACAACACTCACTACTGTCCCCGCCTGAGCACCCCCATAATGCGCCGCGTCTACTCCAGCAATAAACAATAAAGTCAATAAGGTCGCTAAGGTCTTTAAAGACCTTAGCGACCTTATTGACTTTAATGACCTTATTGTTTAATCAGTCGAAGATATGGCGCAGTTTGCTGAAAATGCTCTTTTTGGCCGATTCAGAAGCCTGCATTCCCGGCTTGTCGCGCAACGACTCTATGGCCTGACGCTGCTCTTCGTTGAGGTTTTCGGGTATATATACCATGACATTGACAAGTTCATCGCCCTTGACCGACGGATTGTCGTGATGCGGGAGTCCCTTGCCTCTGAGGCGAAGCACCTTGCCGGGTTGTGTGCCGGCAGGAATCTTCATTCTTACACGGCCGCCGATTGTAGGCACTTCAACAGGGCCTCCGAGCGTTGCTGTCGGTATATCAAGCATCAGGTTGTAGATGACATCCTGCCCGTCACGAATCAGCTCGGGATGCGGCAACTCCTCGATTACTACGAGCAGGTCTCCGTTGACGCCGCCGTGCATTGCTGCATTGCCCTTGCCGGGAACTGTCAGTGTCACGCCATCGGGAACGCCCGCAGGGATAGTGAATGTCACCGTCTGCTCCTTGCGCTCCACACCCTCTCCATGGCAATACGTACATTTTTCGGTAATTATCTTGCCATCGCCGTTACACTCCGGACAGACCGCCTCAGACTGCATCGTGCCGAACATAGTCTGCTGGTTCATAATTACCGTGCCCTGTCCATGACAACGAGGGCAAGTGTTGAAAGCTGTCCCGTTCTTGGCACCTGTGCCATGACAGTGCTCACACTGTACGAACGTCGGCAACTTCAAGGTCTTGGTAACGCCATTCGCGATATCTTCAAGCGAAAGCTTAAGAGTTATGCGCAAATCGGTGCCCCGACGCTGGCGGCGCTGGCGGCGGCTACGGCCACCGGCACTTTCAAATCCGCCCATTCCGCCAAAGGCTCCTCCGAAAATATCGCCGAAATGAGAGAAAATGTCCTCCATCGACATGCCGCCTCCGGAGAATCCTCCACCGCCGGGGAAACCTTGCGGACCCATATTGTGTCCGAACTGGTCGTACTGCTTACGTTTGTTCTCGTCGGAGAGCACGTCATAAGCCTCGGCAGCCTCCTTGAATTTCTCTTCGGCCTCCTTGTCACCCGGATTCTTATCCGGGTGATATTTGATAGCCAGCTTTCGATAAGCCTTCTTGAGCTCCTCGGGAGTGGCAGTGCGGCTTACGCCAAGCACTTCGTAATAGTCTCTTTTTTCCATTTCTTACGGTGGGGAAATATCGTGTATTACTGTCCGACAGCTACCTTTGCATGACGGAGCACTTTGTCGTTGATAGTGTATCCTTTTGTAGGTGTATCGATTACCTTGCCTTTTTGCGACTCATCTTCTACAGGCACCATAGCAATGGCCTCATGAAGGTCAGGGTTAAAATCCGTTCCGTTGCTTTCGATAGCCTTCACTCCGTTCTGTTCGAGGAATTTGACAAGTTTTGTATAAATCAGCTGCATTCCTTCCTTGACCGTATCGGCATCGCTCGTGGTTTTGATAGCTTCAAGGCCGCGTTCGAAGTCATCGACTATAGGAAGAAGTCCCGACAGGACTTTCTCAGAAGCATTGCGTATGATATCACCTTTTTCGCGCACGGTGCGTTTGCGGAAATTGTCGAATTCTGCCATAAGGAAAAGATATTCTTTCTTCTCGTTCTCGACCTTGGCCTTTTCCTCTTCAAGCTGGCGCGTCAGCGTCGCAATCATGTCCTCAGGTTCGGCATTATCTGAACCTTCATTCTCTTCAAGAGCTTCTTCGAGATCGTCAAAAGTCTCGGCATCTGCAGCCTCGTTATGTAGTTTAGGAGCTTTATCCTGCTCCTTTTTGTTATGTTTGTTCTTGTCGCTCATGATGACAGTGTTTGATTTTAATCGTCAATGATAGTGCTAATAACTTTCTCCTGCAAAAACATTGCCAAACTCGCGCCGTCAAATGTTAAATAGCAGAAGCCTTTTAGAATCATAACAATTATAAGGCGATAACGTTCACTTGGCCAACATGGTCGGTGATTCTACATAAATATCGCAGTCGGGCAGCTGTGCCGACAGCTCCTGCCGCAAATCCACGTCTGACACTTTGTCATAATCAAACAAGGCATAGACAGCCGACCCCGAACCCGACATCGAACAATATATCGGCGAATGCGAGCTCAGTGTGTCCTTCACCTCGCCTATACGCGGACAGACCGCTACTACCGAGGGCTCAAAGTCGTTATGAAGCAGATCAGTCCAATTTTCAACAGGCTGCCTGACAGCTTCGTGAACAGGGGGGAGCGCCATACACGGACAGACTCCGGCATATGCCTGGGCGGTGCTGACACCTTCCTGCGGCTTCGCTATGACGAGCGACATACGTCGGCCGGTCAGCGGAAGATCTATTGCTGACATTGTCGTACCCGTGCCTGTACAGAGCATAGGACGGTTATAGATAAAGAACGGACAATCAGCCCCTATCCGCGCAGCCAACGTGGCCATTGCTTCATCATCCATACCGAGCCTGAACAAGGCGTTAATCGCCTTGATTGTAAAAGCCGCATCGGATGAACCGCCTCCCAGTCCGGCTCCGTCGGGTATAATTTTATTCAGGAAAATATCGACAGGCTTTACCCTGCTGTCGACCGCTTCCATGGCGCGGAAAGCCTTCATTACAAGATTTTTCTCGACAGGGCAATCAACCTCGCGGCCGGTTACAGTCAGCGTTGTCTCCGACCCGGATGCCGGCACCACTTCAAGTATATCGCACCACCCTACGGGCACCATCACGGTCTCAATGTCGTGATAGCCGTCCGGGCGACGGCTCACGACATTGAGTCCCAGATTTATCTTTGCGTTCGGAAAGAGCAGCATCAGCGTGACTGTAGTGCCTCGCGGGCTGCCGTCAGACTCGCCAGCTTGGCATCAGCATCAGCGAGTTTCTTGCGTTCGTTCTCAACCACGGCAACAGGGGCGTTGTTTACAAACCGCTCATTCGAGAGCTTCTTCATGACACTGTTTCTAAAGCCTTCCTGATAGGCGATTTCCTTGTTTATGCGTTCAAGTTCGGCCTCCACGTCTATACTGTCGGCCAAAGGAACATAATATTCCGTAGTGCCCACCATAAACTGGGCTGCCGACGGATCTTTTTCAGCACCATGAACCAGCTCCGACAAATTGGCAAGTTTGATAATGAGATCGTCGGTGGCCGTTCCTCCGTTTGCTGCAGGCTCCACAAGGCGCATCTTCTCTTTCTGAGGTATGTTTTTCGAAGCGCGGACACCGCGTACTCCCGTAACAATTTCCTTAGCATGCTCCACGTCAGCCACAAGTACACGATCGACTTCGCATACCTCGGGAGTCGGGGCATACATTATCGACTCGCCCTCACGGCGATCAGCCAGATGCTGCCACAATTCCTCTGTAATAAACGGCATGAACGGATGCAGCAGACGCAAAAGTGAATCAAAGAAACCAAGCGTCGATGCCAGTGTGGTCCTGTCAACTGGCTCGCCATAAGCCGGCTTCACCATCTCGAGATACCACGATGAGAATTCGTCCCAGAACAGCCGGTAGACAGCCATCATAGCCTCGGAAATACGGAACTTTTCCATCAGGTCGTTAACCTCGGCCACCGTCTCGGAGAGTTTCGACTCAAACCAGCGCACAGCAACACGCGACGATGCCGGTTGCTTGGCATTTTCATCGACGTTCCATCCCGAAATTAGCCTGAAACAGTTCCATATCTTGTTGCAGAAGTTACGGCCTGTCTCGCACATCTTCACATCGAACATTATATCGTTTCCGGCAGGGGCGCAAAGCATTATGCCGAAGCGCACGCCGTCAGCACCATATTCTTCAATGAGCTTCAGCGGGTCGGGCGAGTTGCCGAGCTGTTTCGACATCTTACGACCCAGCTCGTCACGAACTATTCCGGTAAAGTAGACATTATTAAACGGCTGTTTTCCGGCGAACTCATATCCGGCGACAATCATGCGGGCCACCCAGAAGAAGATAATGTCAGGTCCTGTGACAAGATCGCATGTCGGATAATAGTAGCGCATTTCCTCATTGTCAGGCTCAAGTATGCCGTTAAACAGCGAGATTGGCCATAACCACGAAGAGAACCATGTGTCAAGGCAATCGCTGTCCTGCTCAAGATCGGCATCGGTAAGAGCCGGATTTTTAGCCTGAGCCAGAGCGAGAGCCTCCTCACGGCTTTCAGCAACCACGAACGAGCCGTCGGGCAGATAATACGCCGGGATACGGTGTCCCCACCACAGTTGCCGCGATATACACCAGTCACGAACCTCGGTCATCCAGGTGTCGTAGGTTGTGCGGTACTTCTCCGGGATAAAGCGTATGGTGCCGTTGTCTACAGCTTCGAGGGCAGGCTTGGCAAGGTCGGTCATGGCGAGATACCATTGATCGCTCAGTCGCGGCTCCACGACAGTGTCGGTATTGCGTTCGGAATATGCGACTTTGTTCTCGTAATCCTCAATTTTTTCGATTAGGCCGGCAGCCTCAAGATCCTTGGCTATCTGACGACGCACTTCGAAACGGTCCATACCCACATACATTCCGGCAGCTTCGCTCACCGTAGCGTCATCGTTGAATATGTCAATAGTCTCAAGATTGTGCTTTTGTCCGAGCATGTAGTCGTTCATATCATGTGCGGGTGTCACTTTAAGACATCCGGTTCCGAACTCTATGTCGACATATTCGTCTTCTATTACCGGAATCTCACGCCCGACGAGAGGCACAATCACGCGCTTGCCACGTAAATGCTGGTTCTTCGGATCGTTAGGATTAATGCACATGGCAGTATCGCCCATAATTGTCTCGGGTCGGGTTGTGGCAACGATTGCATAACCATCTTCACCGACGATTTTATAGCGCAGATAATACAGTTTGCTGTGTTCCTCTTTGTACACAAGCTCTATATCGCTAAGGGCGGTCTTGGCTTTCGGGTCCCAGTTCACCAATCGTTTTCCACGGTATATCAAACCTTTGCGATAAAGGTCGACAAATACGTGTATCACCGAACGCGACCTCACTTCATCCATCGTAAAGGCCGTGCGACTCCAGTCACACGAAGCCCCGAGTTTCTTAAGCTGCTCAAGTATTATGCCGCCGTGATGCTCCTTCCATTCCCAGGCATGGCGGAGGAACTCCTCACGCGAGAGATCTGACTTCTTGATTCCTTTTTCTGCGAGCTTTGCCACCACTTTGGCTTCTGTAGCTATCGAGGCGTGGTCGGTGCCCGGCACCCAGAGGGCGTTCTTGCCGTTCATACGTGCACGGCGCACAAGGATATCCTGGATTGTATTGTTGAGCATGTGCCCCATGTGCAGGATCCCCGTGACATTTGGCGGAGGTATAACGATAGTATAAGGTTCACGACTGTCGGGCACGCTCTTGAAAAGATCGTGCGCCATCCAGTAGGCATACCACTTGTCCTCGACCTCGGCGGGACTGTAAGTGCTGGCTAACTCGTTCATTTCGTATTATTGGCTGTCTGGTTATATTTCAGACGGCAAAATTACGAATTTTTCTCTAATCCTTGATTTTTATCGATGAAATAAGCATATTATCACCCTCATTGACCATCGCTTCGGTGAGCTGTTTCATCCTGTCAGTCACTTCGCCGAAGCAGTTGTCGAATCCGTCGATATAATCCGAAGCTCCGTAACTTATCAGTATCCCGACAAGCTGTCCCAGCGTCATCGAAGCCATGCCGCGCGTTGGTGTTATCACACCGGAGGGCTTGCCGTTTCCGCCATCAACACTCACCATAAGTCCGGCTTGCATAAGTATATCGTAACAGCGTTCGACTACGCCGAGAGGCAAACGGTACAGTCTGCTGAAACCGCCGGCTGTGAGGGCTTCCTCGCCGGCCTCGAACCGTTGTATTATCACCGTGCACACCGCAACTGTGACTCTCAGGCTATAGGATGTGCTTATATGTCCCGTAAGGTTGTGATAGTCGAAGCGCGAAAAATTCTGCGAGGCATAGCAGATTTCTGCTCCTATATATGTGAAGAGCCACACTAACTGAAGCCATATCAGCAACAACGGCAAAAACGAGAACGATCCGTAAATCGCGTTATATTTCGACACATACATCTGGCCAGTTACAAAAAGCCACTGGAGCACCGTGTAGGCTGTCGCAGTCAGAAGTCCCGAGAAGAAAGCATTCTTAAACCTGACCTTCGTGTTGGGTATAAGCATATAGCTCCCTGCAAAGAAAAACACTATAAGCAGGAACGACAACACCTCGAACAAAGCCGTCAGCGCCGGTGTCATAAAATCAAACGGCAGAAAACGCTTAAGGGCAGTGTCGAGCATCACAGTGATGCCGCTGCTGCATATCATCAGCACAGGCAGAACAATCATTATGCCCATATAGTCGGTGGTCTGGCGCCAGAATGTGCGTCCCTGCCTGACATTCCATATCTTGTTGAACGAGGCCTCGACGCTTGAAAGAAGCGATATCACGGTCCAGAGCAAAAACACAATGCCTACACCAACAAACACTCCTTCGGAAGCCTGCGAGAGATATGAGTCGACAAAACGCATGGCTTGGGCAAGCGCCTCATGTTGTGACGGGAAAAATTTATACAACTGCTGGGTGAGAAGTGACTCGAACCCGAATCCCCGGCATATGGCAAAAACCATGGCAAGCACCGGTACGAGAGCCAGAACAGTGCGGTAGGTCATCGCACATGCCGTACTTTGCATATCGGTATCGAATATCGAACTGATTGTCAGATTGAGTGTCTTTATCGTGTTAACACGCCAATTGTTGCGGCGATCACGCCACACATACACGGTGCAGTATTCATAGAAGCTCAACACACGTTGTTTCAGCCGGTCAAAACGTTCTCCTATACTTATCTTTGCCATCAGTCAAAATCATTTCATTCTATGACAAAGTTAACAATTTTAATCCTCAGTTAGGTCGTTCTAACGCCAAGAGCACACGGTTTTTTACCAATTTGTGAGTATTGTCGGTCGAAAATCACAGCCGTAATTTTGCAATCGAAAAAACAAAACAAATCATGAAATGAAAAAAACTGTTTCAACTTTATCACTTATGGCATTCCTGTCAGCCCTTTCATTAAGCGCCGCTGACACGGCCTTAAGACTGACCCTTGCCGACGGGCGGACTCCCACATTGCTGCTCAGCGAACGTCCCACGGTGACATTCGGAGCATACGATATCACCGTAAAATCACCGGCTAACACCATCACACTACAACGTTCGGAAGTCAAGTCTCTTGATTTTGTCGAATCGACCACGGCTATAGCTGATGCAGGTCAGAATGCTCCTGCAATCCGTGTGTATGACAACACAGTAGAATGTGACGGCCAGCTGATCCGAGCATATAACCTAAACGGACAAAAGGTTGCCGAATCATTTGACCGGCTTTCACTTACCGAACTTCCACCGGCTGTTTATATCATTTCAGTATCAAACCATTCCTTCAAACTCAGCAAATAACAACAAACAATGAAAAAATATATACTCGCAATAGCTTGCATCTCTTCCGCACTCACCCTCTCTGCCCAAAACGAGATACTCCGCATAACCTTCAACGACGGAACCGAAACCACACTGCGTGTTGCCGACATAGCCGAAATGACCTTCGACACCGACGGGCAGTCGGCCACCGAAGGATATACCGGTTCTTTCACCGGCACTAACTCGGTTGTGGTCGGGGGACAATTCACTTACACAGCCGATATGACATGCAACATCGTCGCTGACGGCGAAACTTTGACCGTCGAGATGCCCGAATACAAACTCGCCGGAACCGTAATGGGCGACTTAACACTCGGGGCATGCACCATAACCGGCATAACTTATGACGAAAGCCGACAGGCATTCCATAAGGTTTACGGCGAAGACGGATTGACTCAGCATTTCAAAGCAGAGAATGGCGGTGTGGCCACTATGAATAAAGACTATACGTTCAGCAAAACGAGCAATATCACCATTGAAAAGACTGCCGACGGACTTATTATCACCAACTCGTTTCAGCTCGGTGCAATGCCTTTTCCCATTGTTGCCACTTTCACAGCGAAATGAAGTCGACCTACCATCTATCAGTCCTGCTGCTTGGAATGACTCTCCCGTTCCAGGCGTGCGAGGGACTATTTGAAAACGTTTACGATACACCTGACGAAAGCCGGGGTGCGACGACGGCAGGCCAACTTTACATCGACGCATCCGACTGGCTCGAATGGCACTATATAGATCTGACTGCACTTACCGACAGCGTCAACTCCGATGAATCCTACAACACTTCGTCGGCATGGCAGACATTCCTAATCCCGCTTTCAGGTGAATCATCCGATAACAGAACTGGAATCTACACCTACTGGTATGATGTGTTCGGAGAAGGAATAACAAAGTATGAATATCGTGATTTCATCCCAACAGCATCCCAACCCGAACCATCTACGTGGAGTGTTGCCGTACACCGCAACAACGTGCGAACCAACGGAGGTTCGGCATGTGTGACCGAGTATACATCTATCGATGAGATTCCCAGTGGTACCAAGTGGCTCGACAAACTTGAATTTGTTGCAGACCAATGGGATGAGACCGGAATCTGGGTAATCCAGGACCGAATGCTTCTCGGTATAATAGGAAACCAGGGTATAACTACAAATCCCGAACTGTCGTCGTGGCTCACCGTCAGAATCCCCCCTATGCCCCCCTCTTTTGTCCTTGACTCCAGAGTACGCATCCTGCGGCTTGCCGACGGAACATATGCGGCAATGCAGTTGACTGATTACCAAAGCGTCACAGGTACAAAATGCTGTCTTACCATCAACTATAAATATCCACTTTAAGTGCATAACATACCTCTTATATATTGTTCACTGCTTGCAATGCCGTTAACCGCTTTAGGCTCAACCCCGGCCGACTCGGTCATGATTGACTCGATTATTATGGCCCGTTTCAGTCTCGGCGAGGTGGTGATAACGGGTACTCGCGCCCCACGGTTGCTTAAGGACACCCCCGTGCAGACGCGTCTCATCTCTGCAAAAGATATCGAGAAATCCGATGCCACGAACATCGAAGACCTCCTGCAACAGGAAATGCCCGGAGTTGAATTTTCTTATGCCATGAACCAGCAGGTACACATGAACATAGGGGGCTTCGGAGGGCAGAGCGTATTGTTTCTGATTGATGGCGAAAGGCTTGCAGGCGAGACTATGGACGACGTGGATTTCAGCAGGCTTGATATGAACAATGTCGAACGCATAGAGATTGTACGCGGGGCATCGAGCGCCCTCTACGGCAGTAATGCGGGAGGAGGGGTCATAAATATAATCACCCGGCGCGCCACTCGCCCGTTTTCGGCCAATTTCAGTGCACGCGTCGCACGGCATGCCGACCAACGCTATACGACCACAATCTCATGCCGTCGCCGAACAGTTTCAAACACGTTGGCTGCCTCTTTTTCATCGGTTGAAAACTACGACGTTAAAAATGGCCCGAACCCGGATACCAAAGTCGTGTCAACCATATACGGCAACCGTACATGCAACATCAGCGACCGTATCAGCTGGAACCCGACAGGACGATTCAGACTGTCAGGGCTTGCGGGATACTTCTTCCGTCAGGTGGAACGGACAACCGACTCACCTGAACGCTACCGCGATTATTCAGGCGGAGTTCGTGCAGGTTGGCAGTTCGGATCAGGGAATGACCTGAATTTGTCATATTCGTTTGACCAATACGATAAATCGACATTTTACCGACTCACACGACTCGACATACGCAACTACAGTAACGTTCAAAACAGCATGCGTGCAACATATATCTATACCACACGACGCGGCGACATGCTCACTGCCGGCATTGACTACCTGCACGACTATCTGATGAACTCAAAGCTCAACGGAAGGACACACCGGCAGAACAGCGCGGATATGTTCGCTCAATACGACCGTATAATCGACGACCGCTGGGAAGCAGTGGCAGCCCTGCGTTATGATTATTTTTCAGACGGTAACCTGTCGCGCCTCACGCCCAAATTGTCGTTACGCTATAGCCCGCGCCACAATCTCAATCTGCGCTTTTCATACGGAATGGGATTCAGAGCACCGACTCTGAAAGAAAAATATTACGAATTTGATATGGCCGGTATCTGGATTGTCAAAGGCAATCCGGCACTTCGCCCCGAACAAAGCCATAATTTCAATTTTTCGGCCGATTTCACACGCCGTAATTGCAATGTCGCCGTCACAACATATTATAATAGCGTGACCGACAAAATTGCCACGGGCCTCCCCTACTGTCTGCCCGGCGAAGGCAACCAGCCATATCTCGATTACGTTAACCTAAGCCGTTTCAGGGTGTACGGAGGCGAACTGACGCTGCAAGGCGCATGGGATTGCGGAATATCGGCACGCATCTCATATGCCTTTACCCACGAAGTCATTGCCAAAGACAAGGATGGCAATGAGGCTAACAACCAGTATATCCCGGCCAGACCCCACTCGCTGACTGCGCGTGTCGACTGGAATCATACGTTTTCGCGAGGATATGTTTTCTCGGCAGGACTGAGCGGCCGTTGGCTCTCGCACGTCACCAACCGTGAGTATGTCGACTATTACGATCTGGAAAAAGGCACTGTCAATGTGCATTATCCGGGATACACAATATGGAAACTTTCTGTTTCGCAACAACTCTTCAGCAAATTAAAGATTACGCTTGCCATTGATAATCTTTTCAATTACCGGCCAAAATATTATTATCTCAACAGTCCGCTTACAGACGGGTGTAATTTTATGGCCGGAATTCGTCTCGATATCTAATTTCTAACTATATTTACATCATGATAAATAACCGACGATATTTTTTAAGGGCAATCGCATCGTTTCTGCTCGTACTGTTCACGATGCCTCTGGGACATGCGGCCATGAAGATAATGGAACACACCATGCAACCGGAAGTGCTCCACGTATGCGCATTTTTGTTGGGATTCGCCGGATTGCTACTCACCATAGCCGGTGTTTTTGCCAAAGGAAGCCTGCGACAGACTCTTTACGGACTGTTCGGCGCACTGCTGTTCTGGACCGGCTGGGTTGAATTTCTGTTTCAATATTATGTCGACCGGTTCGGGATGCAGCCTTATACCGATCCCGTCACAGGTAAAGTTACACAACCTGAATACCTGGTTCTGCCAGCGTCGTTCGGGTTTCTGATGATGTTTTTCCTTTTGTATATGTTCAGCGCCCGTTCGGGTTGCAATTTTTTCAATTGGTGTCAGAAACGACTGTTGGGAAAACGGCGCGACCTCATAGTCGTACGTCCAATGACCAGACATACGTCGATAGTCACATTTATGGAACTAAACCTGATGATGTGGACAAGCTATGTGGTTCTAATGTTCTGCTATGACCCTGAGTTTCTCGGCGACACCCACCCGGTCACCCTGCTCTTAGGCGCTGTATGCCTTGT
Organism: uncultured Bacteroides sp.; assembly: GCA_964489495.1. Lineage (GTDB taxonomy): Bacteria > Bacteroidota > Bacteroidia > Bacteroidales > Muribaculaceae > Paramuribaculum. Next base: position 41,270 of record CAZAZA010000001.1, on the reverse strand, counting down.
GGGCTCAATGTTTATATTCATCCGCCAGACAAAGATTGCCGACTGGGGAGCAAATATACGAATGTCGATAGCCACTGTGCTCACCTTCTGGACTTTTGTCGAGATACTCGGACATATCGGACTGCTTCAGGAGATATGGGTCGCACCGACGGAACACATTGTCGATATGACTGTCATGGCGGCTGTTTTTGTCGCCCTTGGCACTTATACTGTATATGCAGGCCTCATCCGTGACAGACAAAAATGAGAATCCGGTGGCATAAACAACACAAATGGTCCGGCATCGCCTCGTGCCTACTGCTCATAATCTTCTGTATATCAGGGATAGTACTGAATCACCGCGAGGCTGTAGCCGGAATCGACGTACCACGGACATGGCTTCCTCCGTTCTATCGCTATGAGAAATGGAACGGGGGATTGCTCCGAGGGTCATTGCGGCTTTCCCCCGACTCGGTCCTGATATTCGGCAATGAAGGGATCTGGCTATGCTCTGAATCGGATACCATCGGTTATTCTGAAGGAATTCCACGTAATTCATCGTCAAGGGATGTCAGGGCCATGTCTTTTACACGCTCGGGCGAACTTCTGGCACTGACTACCGAACGACTATATATTTTCGACCGACAATGGAGACCGTTAAATGTGGGGAATATGACCGACGAACGTCTCAGCGACATGACCGTGCGCGGCGACAGCGTGGTTGTGGCGGGACGATCGTTTATATATGTCGCAACTCCTCCTTTCGAACAATTTGAAAAGATAGAGTTATCTGCTCCAGGCAATCGGGAAATCGACTCGACAAGTGCTTTTCGACGCATTTGGGCTCTCCACAGCGGAGAATTATTCGGAACTGCCGGACGGCTTATAGCCGATGCCATTGGTATCATACTCATATTTCTTGCGGCAAGCGGCATTATCATATGGCTGTTTCCACGGCTCTCACGACGCATGATAAGGCTGCATTATTTTGTCGGACGCAAGACAATTATTTTCACTCTATTGATTGTGGTCACCGGATGGTCGCTTCGGCCGCCCTTTCTTATAGCGCTGGCTCAATGGCGCGTACCTAAGGATATTACGGACAATCCCTGGCACGACCGTCTGCGAATGATTCGCTACGACCACTGTCACGATAAATGGCTCATATCGACTTCCGAAGGTTTCTTTGCCTTGGATGATCTGCCGGCTATGCCGGAAGCATTGAATGATACACCCCCGGTAAGCGTCATGGGACTAAATGTATGGGAGCCGTACGGAGAGGACCGCTGGCTTTGCGGTTCGTTCAGCGGTTTATACATATGGAATCAAGGGAAATCCATCTCGACCGACTATTATACAGGAGAAACAGCCTCAGGCCAGGCAGGTCCTCCGTTCGGACATAAGGCTGTGTCTGGATATAGCCGCGATCTCGGCGACAGACCTTCCATCGTATGCTACGATACCGGCACCGATTACCCGGTGCAGCCCGATAACCTTAAGTATCTGCCTATGCCATTATGGAATGTGGCGCTTGAGGCACATTCCGGTCGAATATATTTCGGAGCTTCGGCTACCTGGTTTTTTGTCCTTATAGCGGGAGGGTTGTTTCTGTGGTGCCTGTACTCGGGATGGAAGGTTCGTCGGAAATCTACCGGCTTTTCACATCATGGATGTCGAGCAGGCCATGCATAATTGCATAGATTGTCAGACCTGACTGCGAATGTATCTGTAGTTTTGAGGCTATGTTTCGCCGGTGCGTGGTCACGGTATTGACCGAAAGACAGAGCATGTCGGCAATTTCCTTGTTCGACAGACCTTTTGCCACCAAAGCTACAATCTCGCTCTCGCGTTTGCTGAGCGATTCGCCCGTAGGGGCGGCTTCCTCGTCGAGAATAAGACGTTTGGGTATGAACGACTGCTTTTCGCGCACACTCTCTTCAAGCTTGCGCACCGCTGGCACGAGCAGTTTATTCTCTACCCGACAATGAAGCACAAGATCGTTCTGACAGTTGATTATGTCATAAAGCACCGAATTAAGCATGTCGTTGTTGTGCTGACGGTAGTGTCTCACTATTATGTCGGTGAGCTCATGCAGCTTGTCCGACATGTCGGTATGAGTCGACGAATAGTGTTCAAGACGGAAATGGCTGTCAAGCTCTCCTGACAGAAGCCGCGAAATGTATCCGAATAGCACGTCATTCTCATAATCCATATGGGTACGCACCTCCACGGCATAGTCGTCAAAATACTTAAGAATGAGGAATGCCACATTGCTCACATCAGCACAAATCAGGGCCTCAACCAGCCGCCGGCGTATCAGCGGAAGGTTAAAATCCAGAAAGTAGCTATGCGATTTTTTCAAATAACCGACCAGAGCGTTAAGCGACAAATCGTAATCAGCCACCTGGAGGCCGCACACAAAATTGGAGACAGCCAAAAAAGTCGCACAATCAACACCGTACTCCCTACATACCTCGCCCACAGTCAGATCACCGAAGCCGAAAGGTATCGAAAACCGACTGATGACGAGAAGCATCAGGTTGTTTTCATCAATCATGTCGCGCAGGCGGTCGGTGGAAACGTAGCACAATCTTTCCTTATCCATTCTTTATACCATTTTTCCAACAAAGTTAGGTACTCTTTCCACACGAAGCAATACCCAACTTTGGTGATATGTCACGACAATTTTTGGGAAAGAAAGTCGGCCAACACCTCTGCATTATTATGCAAAGTATCTCTCGACCCGTACAACAAGGTCACAAGCGGCTTGCCACGAAGCACCGTTATCAGATCCTTGACATACGGGTTGCTTTCAAGTTCAGCCATATAGCGCTGTCTGAAGCCATCCCATCTGTTACCGGGATCGGCATGAAACCATTCACGCAGTTGGGTAGACGGAGATATGTTTTTTGCCCAAAGGTCGTAATGAAACTTCTCTTTTGATTCACCACGCGGCCATAGCCGGTCGACCAACACACGGAATCCGTCGTCACGCTCCGACCCGTCGGGGTCGGAATAAACTCGTCTGATATTTATCCGGGTCATATTCTTTCATGTCCTGCCACACGCTCATATGCGATCGAGAACGGTCGAAACGAGATCCCTCATGGCAGTTTTATAATTAGGTGTTGCATTATGGTTCATCCTGTTGGCAATAATAGAGCATACAGTCATAGCTTTGTGCCCCATCAGCCTCGCGAGCCCCTGTAGCGGAGCCGACTCCATCTCATAGTTGGTGATTCGGCGGTCGCCGTATCGGAATGCTTCGATCCGTTTGTTGAGATCGGGGTTGGCAAGCGGCAGTCGCAGCTCCCGACCTTGCGGGCCGTAGAACCCGACAGCTGAAATAGTGTTGCCACAAACCATGTCGCCACGTCCTATGCGTCTGACAAGTTCTTCATCAGCCGAGACGAAATAAGGCTTTGCCCACAACGGATTCCATCCTACAGCATCGCAGAAGGCATGCTCCATCTCAAGATCGGCAACCTCGTTACGTCCCGCATAATAATTGAGTACTCCGTCAAAACCTATGGCTTTCTCGGCTATTACCGGAGTGCCCACTACGAGTTCAGGCTGTAATGCCCCGGAAGTGCCTATGCGCACCATATGGAGTGTCCGGTGACTGTCCTTGACCTCCCTTGTCGGGAAATCGATATTCGCAAGTGCATCAAGTTCGTTTATCACAATATCGATATTGTCTGGACCGATACCGTGCGACAGACACATGATAGGTTTCCCTCTGTAGCTGCCACCAATGGTATGAAATTCACGCGACTGAACCTCAAAATCACGTGTGTCGAAAAACTCGGCAACCATATTCACGCGTCCTGGGTCACCTACAAGGATTATACGATCGGTCAACTGATCAGGGTGCAGGTGCAGGTGAAATACCGTGCCGTCGGGATTGATTATAAGCTCGGATGGAGCGATTATTTTCTTGTTCATGGTTGTTGGCGGTTTGTTATGAATTCCGGTTATGTAATTAAAACAGAAAGTGACGCGGCGAAGTTCAGACCACGCAGTAACGAGCTCCGGGTTTGCGGAGGACGAGACCCTTGAACTCAAGTTCAAGAAGCATGCCGTTGAGCCGCCCCTGAGCAATGTCGAGCGTCACAGCCAGATCGTTCAGTTGCGAGTCGGGATGCAGGCGCAGCCACTCAATCAGTACTCGTTCTTCTTCCGTAAGCTCCGGAAAAAGCGACGGTTGCTCAGGCTCATCCTCGTCAACAGCCCATCCCATTGATTCGATAAGCTGGTCAGCATCAGTCACCAATTGCGCCCCATGATTGCGTATCAGCAGGTTGCATCCTTCGCTCCAGACATCACCGCAGCGCCCCGGCAAAGCGAATACATCGCGGTTGTATTCCGACGCTATCCTTGCCGTAACCAGGGCGCCCCCCTTGCGAGCCGATTCAGCAACCACCGTCGCATCACACAACCCTGCAACAATGCGGTTGCGTGCGAGGAAATTACCCTTGTGCACCGGATCAGCCGACGTGTATTCGGTGATCAGCATTCCCCCGTTCCTGATTATGTCGGCAGCAGTCGAACGGTGCTGTGCCGGATAGAGTGTATTGAGTCCGTGGGCCACAACGGCCACCGTAGGCAAACCGGCATCAAGAGCTGCCCTATGGGCCGCGATATCTATGCCGAAAGCAAGACCGCTGACAATAAGCACCTTCTGGTGGCACCGTCGGGCAAGCCCCTCAACAATTCTGTTTACGAAATCCACACCATAAGCCGTAGCATGCCTTGTGCCGACTATCGCCACCGGCAGGACGTCGTTCAAATCGCTCGAGCCACACCCATAGAGCATCAGCGGTGCATCATCGCACTGTCCCAGCCTGTGAGGATACTCGTCATCGCGAAAATACAAGGCCGATATATTATGCGCATCCACATATTCAGCCTCTCGCTTGGCCTTTTCGACCAAAGAGGCCCTATAGTCATTGCCGAAAATCCGGCTGTTGAATCCGTTGACCGCAGCCAGTTCCGACTCGCTCATGGTGAAAAAAGCCTCCTCCGAACCAATGCGTTCAAGCATCTGTTCGGCCACTGGCCTTAACAGGCCGCGCACCATCGCGAACGCCATCCGGCTGACAAAAGGGTCAATTCTGTCGTAAATCATCTTGCGGCAAATCTGTGCGAAGCATATTAAAGATAACGGGCAAAAGCCTCGGCAAGCACTTCGCCCCGTGTAAGACGTCCGTTCTCCACACACACTACGGTGACTTCGGCACTTGCAGCCACTTCGCGGTCGGGAGAATGCAGCACAGCCTGATCGAAAACAAATCGGGCGCCTTCACGCCTGATATCGAGGCAGCAGATCATCTCGTCGCCAAGACGTAACGGACGATGATAGCGTATATCCACACGAGACAGCACCGGGTCGATACCCCGGGATTGCATCTCAGCGAAAGTCGTACCGGCCTCCCGACAAAATTCATGACGCGCATGCTCCATATAATGCAGATAGTTCGCGTTGTTGACGATACCCTGCGAATCGACTTCATAGTCGCGCACTCGCATGGTCATCTCAAATATATATTTTCGTTTATTATCGATCATGCCTGTTTCTTTTTCACAAAATTACAAAACGATAAGTGCGCCAAGTGCAAATTTATGTTAAACAATATTTTTACTCCATATTCTTTGTAGTTTTATTTTATTTTTGTCAAAAATTATAATGACAAAACCATGAACCACTTGTCTAAGCATATACGCCGTATTATCGCGGCCTCAACACTAACGGCAATTGTCGCAGCCAACACTCCTGCGTTCTCCGGTGTAAACGACCTTTTGCCTAAGCCGCAGGAAATAATCACCGACGGACAATGGGTCAAGGGCTCTCTGCCCGTAATCTCCGACATAGTCGGACAAATCGAGGGTATACCTGAAACACCGCTTGAAGGCTTTCCCGCCGAAGGCTACACTATAGTCATCAGCGACTCTGCTATCAAAATCACAGCCGCTTCGGAGCGTGGCGTTATCAGAGCTCAAAACACCCTCGACCAGCTTCGTGACGGAGCCGGCGACTCTCTTCCGGTAGCCGAAATCCGGGACTGGCCCGCATTTCCGCTCCGAGGATTTATGCACGACACCGGACGCTCTTTTATACCGGTTGATACACTTATGCGTCAAATCGACCTGCTGTCTCGATTCAAAATCAACACATTCCACTGGCATCTGACCGAGAACCAGGCATGGCGTCTGGCAATCGGGGCTTTCCCTCAGCTTACAGCCGACACGTCAATGGTTCGTCATGCCGGAAAATATTACACCCCCGACGACTGCCGGCGGCTTGAAGCTTTCGCCGCCGAACGAGGCGTGACCGTCATACCGGAAATTGATATGCCCGGACACAGCGCGGCTTTCCGTCGTGCCATGGGATTCGACATGCAGTCAGACGAGGGAGAGGCTGCATTGCTTGCTATTATCGACGAGGCATGCAAAGCCTTCCCGCTTGCCCCCTACTTTCACATCGGCGGCGATGAGGTACCCATACGGCGCAAGGGCTTCCTGCGCCGCATGACCGACCACGTACGAAGCCTGGGCAAAAAAGCAATTGTATGGAATCCCATTCACGGTACGACCATCAACGACTCAGTAGGGGCCGATATGACACAGATGTGGTCGACCGCCGGAAAAGCGGTCAAAGGAATCCCCAACATCGACTGCCGCTATATCTATGCCAATCATTTCGATCCTTATGCCGACGTGGCCTCGGTTTACCGCAGCAATATCTACTATCAGCCGAAAAGCACGCCTGAAGTGGCCGGATCGATCATAGCCTTCTGGAACGACCGCAGGCTGCCCGATGCCGCTGCCATCGCACGCGACAACAGTCTGTATCCGGCCACACTGGCCATGGCCGAACGGGCCTGGAGAGGCGGAGGCGACGGTTATTTCGAGGAAATCGGATGCGTGCTTCCCGCACAAGGCAAAGAGCTGAATGATTTCGCCGACTGGGAGAAGCGCTTCTTACATTACAAGGACACCTGGCTCGCCGACGAACCTATTGCATATGCGCGTCAGAGCGACATACGCTGGCATATAAGCAACCCGGTGGCTCTTGATGCCGATCCTGACACGACTTCGACATATACCGTTGCCGGGGGCACCGTGTACCTGCGCCACACCTGGGGCGATATCGTGCCGGGAGTCTTCCGCAACGTTTCACCCGGTGTAAAAGCCCTGGTACGTGCGCGTGTATGGTCGGACTGCGACACACTGGCCGGTGCATACATCGACACACAGAATTATTCTCGTTCGGAAATCGACCTGCCGGCCGAGCGGGGCAAATGGGACCGCAAAGGATCGGAGATACTTCTCAACGGCAAACCGGTGAAAGCCCCTGATTGGGATAATGCCGGTCTCGTGCCCGACCACGAGACACTCCTTCTCAACGAAAACTCCACGGCCCGGCGCCCGACGCCGGTCATGCTGCACAAGGGATGGAACACTATCGAGGCGTCGCTCCCCTTCGTCAAGACCGAAGGAATCAGGTTAAACAAGTGGATGTTGACATTCGTATTTACCGATTCTTCAGGAAAGCACTCTCTCGACTGCATCCGATACGAATAAGCCTGTATAAAGCTGCATATTGATGTATTTTTCTTTTTTTTGTCCGTATTTTGTCATCCGATAAAAATTTTTGTATCTTTGCGACCTCAAATCACATTTGCAAATGAACAAATTCTTACTCAAAATTTTTGCTGTCGCCACAGCCACGTTCGTATCACTTAATACACTTGGCGCGACACTTGACTTCCAATATGGTGAAGGAAAAGACGAAAAGGGTGTCGGTTCTCACAAAAAAGAAAATTACGACGTAGCCATATTCCTTCCCGGAACCACATTCGGCGACATGAAGATCACAGGGGTTAAGGTTCCTCTAATCGACAAGGAAAACCTCTCGAATATTTCGCTGTGGCTCACCACCGATCTGGCAGTAGGTACAGTCGACGGTAAAAACGTCATCTACGTCGACATACTGCGCAAGGATGCTGAGATATCCAACGACACCGCATATATAGTTCTTGACGAACCGTACTTGGTGCCCGAGTCAGGTGTATATGCCGGCTACTCGTTCAATGTCGACAACCTCACCGACAAGACAAAAAGCCCTATAGCGGTTTCTTCGCCGTCCAATGCCAATGGGCTTTTTATCCACAGTTCACGCACTTTCCGCCAGTGGGTATCGGTGACCGAGAGTGTGAACGCAAGCTCAAAACTCACCGTACTGTTTGAGTGTCTGAGCGACGAATACTCGATGAATGTGGGCAGTATCGCATTCTCACGTGCTATCAAAGGCGAAAATTTCGAGTTACCTGTTGAGGTTTCAAATACAGGGGCCGCCATTATCGACTCAATCGGCTATAAATATGAAATCGACGGCGTGGAATTCACAGGGAACACAAAACTAAAATATCCGGTATATCCACGCTTCGACCGCATGACATCGATCGACGTGCCCATAAAGGCGATCGACAACAGCGGATACCATCAGGTGAAACTGACCGTCACCGAAGTCAACGGACAGCCTAACACCTCGAAGTATCCTTCGGCCGAAGGCCGCATCAGCGTTATGTCGTATCGTCCGGTACACCGCCCGGTTATGGAAGAATATACCAGCCGCACATGCGGATGGTGCATACGCGGACTTGCAGCCCTTGAGTATATGAACGAGAAATATCCCGACGACTTCATCGGGTTCGCAATCCATAAAAACGATCTTATGCAGACTCAGAGCTACATGCCGTCGTTCTCGAGCGCTCTTCCACGTGCTCATCTCGACCGCTCGATAGTATGCGACCCCTATACCGGCAACAGCGGCTTTATCGAAAACGATTGGAACGAGCTTCGGTCGACACTCACCTCGGTCGACATGGATGTCACAGCCGAAATCAGCGGAAATGATGTAAATATCAGCTCCGACGTGACATTCCTTGAAGTGCCCGACAACGAATTCCGCATGGGATACATGCTCGTCAAAGATGACCTGTACGGCGAAGGCAGCGCATGGTATCAGCTTAACTACTACTCTGGTGAGGATCCATCAAAATTCATTCCACAGATGAAACGATTCTGCGAGGCTAAGGGAGTCCTTGAAGATTTTCATTACGACCACATTCTTGTAATGTCGACACCTTACGACGGACTTCCCGGCAGCATCGGCGATGTCACTGTCGATAAAACAATCACCTTGACCCACACCTTCCCTTCGGTCACCGACTCGACAAGTGTTCTCGGCGAGCACCTTATCCGAGACTTTGAAAATCTAAGCGTTATTGCAGTTGTTATCGACACCAAGACCGGAAATATCATCAACGGCGCAAAAACAAAACTGGCCACAAGCTCCATCGAAAGCATCGGCAGCGACCGGTCGGAACCTGTGTCGGTGGAATATTACGATCTGAACGGCATTCGTGTAGCAAACCCCGCCAAAGGTATTTACATCAAGCGTGAGATATTTGCCGACGGCTATATTCGTACAACCAAACAATCATATACAAATCTTTAAGCTTATGAAAGAATTTTTACTTTCTGCTTCCCTGCTGCTGTCATGCGCATGGAATGTATCGGCGGCCGATGACAACAAGCCTATTTTGGAACAGCCGGCCGGTACAAGCGTCAATTACGATCAGAAAGCCGTCGCCTATGAGCTGTACGGAACAATTTTCGACAGCTACATCGTGTCACAGCTCGGCAACCTCAATAGCGCAGCCACAATAGTTGACGGTGACGACGGCTTCACGTATGTCAACGGCATTATCGCCGGCGACAGCAAAGTGTCATGGATCAAAGGCAAACGCGACGGCAACAAGATAACCATACCTCTCCCCCAGCCCTACTGCTACCTCACCGACCGGGAGGGTAACACCAATGTCTACAGCCTTTACATCTACGACTGCGACAACTCAAATAAAAAGACCGTTTACACACGTTCGGATATCGACGAGCTGGTTCTGACCGTTACCGAGGACAATCGCGTGATTCTGAACATCGATTATGACGAATCGACTGTCGGCAACGCTAACCCGGTAAAGCCCAACACTATACTCGGCATGGGCGACGCAAACGGCGATTACCGGTATGTGGGTGTGGCTTACAGCGAATTTACCCCGATACAGGGCAAATATACCACCCCTCCCGCCGACCTTGTAACAGAGAAAATGGCTATTTCGGCCGATTACTTCGGGCGTATGATCGATTTCGGTTTCCATGAAGATGAGGCTTATATACGCGGTATATCCGAACTATTCCCCGACGTATGGATCAAGGGTAAACGCGAGGGCAACAAGATAGCATTCAAGTCGGGTCAGCTCCTCGGAATATATCTTGATGTATGGAACTACTTCTGGGGCGGCACATACAATCCCGAAACCAAACGCTTATCGATGGGTGACTCAATTGTTTTCGACTACGACGAGACAACTAAGACACTTACATGTGACAAAAATGCCGCCTTTTTCAGCAACGGTTCCACCAAAACAGTGGCCTGGACAAGCTTCGCCCGCGACCCAATTATTAAAATTCAGGACTACGATGCCCCCGTCACTCTGATTGCCCCTGTATTCGTAGATTACTACCCCGAATATATGGGTCGTCACGCATGCGTATTCGATATAGCAAACATCACGAAGGAGAACAACCTTATTGATCTCGACAAACTCTTCTACCGCTACTATTATAACGGACAGCTTGAGACATTCTATCCAGATGAATATCCAGTGTTTAAAGAAGAGACTACCGATATCCCATGGCTGACTTTCGACGATTTAACCTACGGAATCCTATATTCAAAAGCCACACATACGGTAATGTATGTTGCCAACGGTGTTTTGGAAATCGGGTGCCAAACTGTTTACAAAGACGGCGATAAGGAGATTTTGTCTCCCATCACGACTGTAAATGTACTCACCGGCGAAATCACCACAGGCATCGACAACGTTTCAGCCACTCCTGCAGCTACGGCAACCACCGAGTACTTCGACCTGCAGGGACGCCGTGTTGCTCAACCCGGTAGCGGACTCTATATACGCCGTTCGACAGCAGCCGACGGCACCGTCGTCACCGACAAGATAATTCGCTAAAACACAACAGACAGTCAACTATAGAGTAACAGCGCGAGGTTTTGAATCCTCGCGCTGTTTCATTTTATCGCAATGGCCGGATTTATATAGTACAGCCGGCGGGTTGCCCGCGTTGTCGAAGTGTAAAGCCATCGGTAGAAATCAAGGCCCTGCGCCTCTGGGGGAATATAGCCCATATCTACAAACACATTGGCCCACTGCCCTCCCTGAGCCTTGTGGCAGGTGACGGCATAGGCATATTTCACCTGCAGTGCGTTGAAATAGGGATCGGTGCGCAACTGCCTTACACGCGACTCCATAGGTACCGATGACAGGAACAGGTCGGGATCGCTGATTATGCGCTCCCACAGTAACGCATAGTTCTCCCGCGTAAGAGCCGGGGCTTCCGAGGTGAGAGTGTCGAGAATCAATTTGCAATCAAAGTCAATATCATGGTCGCTGAGGTGAAGCGACACATCGGCAAAGCGGAATCCATATTTCTGCTCCGTGCCATAGATGCGGTTAACTACCGCCATATCGCCGTTGGCAACAAAATCAAGACCTTTTACCTTGCGGCTCCAGATATAGTTGTTCTTAACAACGAGCAACCGTTCGTCGCGACATATCTCACTGTCGCGTTCGAGTATCTGCGAGCGCACCGCGAGGTTATAGTCAACGGCACGCCGGTTCGAGCGTGTCACAATCAGTGTCTCGCCCATGCCCTCACGTCCGTAACACGACGTTATCTCGTCGAGAAGATCCTCTCCCCCGACCGCCTTAACATCATCGTATCCACTCAGCCTAAGCTGTGGTTCGGGAAAAGGATTCTGTGACATTGCATGACGGAGCCATGTCGCATTATAGAGGATGCCCGAACCCGATGCCTGACGCACCGTCTCGGTCATAACCGCCCTGCTAACCTTAAGCCCCATAGCGCGAAGCTGTTCGGGCGACATCGCCGGCGAAAGCTCGCAGCCCACCGGAGGCAGCTGGGCGGTGTCGCCAAGAAGTATCATGCGGCAGTTGTCGCCCGAAAACACATACTGCACCAGATCTTCGAGCAATCCCTGACTGCCCCGTTCCGGATCGGAGTCATTGCCTATCATAGAGGCTTCGTCGACTATAAACACAGCATTACGGGCCGTATTCTCGCTCAACATCCCGGGACCGGCCCACATCCCTGAAAGGTCGTGGCGGTAGATACGCCTGTGTATTGTCGAAGCAGGCGTACCGGCAAACGCGCCGAATACCTTAGCGGCACGTCCCGTAGGAGCCATGAGTATGACCGGCACTTTCATCTCGCCGAGAGCCCGCACCAATGCACCGGTCAGCGAAGTTTTTCCGGTGCCGGCATAACCGCTCAAGATAAAAGCAGCTTCACGCCCCTGCAGATCGGCGGCGCAAAAGCGCGACAAAGCCGCCAGCAAAAGCATCTGCTGGCCCGTAGGCTCATAAGGCAAGTTTCGCAAAATGGCCTCGCCGAGCTGCTCAGGCGAAAACCGTCCCGCACCATTGTTATCGTCCATATCCTGCAAAAATACAAAACAAAACCGATAAAATTATTAATTTTACTATAAAAAACCTTATGTCCAACAATATACGGATGCACCTGGGTGCATCCCTACAATTAGGACAGCACTTGGAGTGGTTGTCGGAGGCAACAAACAGTCCGTCACAAGGTTTGCCCGTCGTAATGGTATTGAATTTGGATGGCAAAGCAGATATCATGACCATATAATACGAGGAACAAGAGATGGTAATATGATTTCGGAATATATAGAAAATAACATAGCAAGGTGGGCTTATGACTGTTTTTACTAAACTTGGCCTGTCTTTCATTTTTCGATATTACGGCGATTTTGAGTAATTTTGCAGAACCATTATGGAACGTAAGGATTTTGAAATAATGGCTCCTGTCGGGAGCTATGAATCGCTCGCGGCGGCAATCAGCGCCGGAGCTGATGCCGTGTATTTCGGTATCGAGGGACTGAACATGCGCTCTCGCTCATCGGTCAACTTCACACTTGACGACCTCGCCGCCATCGCCGCCACATGTCGCGAAGCCGGGGTAAAGACCTATCTCACGGTCAACACCGTGATATATGACAGCGATATGGACCGTTGCCACGAGATTATCGACGCGGCACGCAAAGCCGGCATTACGGCGATAATAGCCAGCGACATCGCGGCTATAACTTATGCAAGATCTGTCGGGGTAGAAGTCCACATCTCCACCCAGGTGAACGTATCGAACTACGAGGCTGTAAAATTTTTCGCCCAATGGGCTGATGTTATGGTACTCGCCCGCGAACTCAATCTCGATCAGGTGGCCGAAATCAGCCGGCAGATTGCAGCCGATGACCTCCGCGGACCGCACGGCCGGCGGATAGGACTGGAAATGTTCTGTCATGGAGCATTATGCATGGCTGTTTCCGGGAAATGCTACCTCAGCCTCCACGAGCTTAATTCAAGCGCGAACAGGGGCGCCTGCACACAGATATGCCGACGTGGGTACACAGTGCGCGACCGCGAGACAGGCGACGAGCTCGACATCGAAAATAAATACATCATGTCACCGAAAGACCTAAAAACCATACATTTCCTGAACAAAATGGTGGATGCCGGAGTGACGGTGTTCAAAATTGAGGGCCGCGCACGCGGACCCGAATACGTAGCCACCGCCGTAGGATGCTACAACGAAGCCCTCAATGCCATCTGCGACGGCACATACTCCGAACAAAAAATAGCCGACTGGGATTCACGTCTGGAGAAAATTTTCAACCGTGGATTCTGGAACGGATATTACCTCGGACAGCGCCTCGGCGAATGGTCGTCGAAATACGGCTCGTCGGCCACACGTGTCAAACGCTACGCTGCAAAGGGTGTGAGATACTTCTCCAACATCGGAGTGGCTGAATTTCTCGTCGAGAACGGCGAGATTAAGCTGGGAGACGAAATCGTTATCACAGGCCCTACAACCGGTGCCTTGATCCTCACAGTAGAAGAGCTGCGTGTCGACCTCAAGCCGGTCGACAAAGCTGTCAAAGGCCAGAGCGTGTCGATTCGCACCGGGTCGAAGATTCGTCCCAGCGACAGACTCTACGTGTGGGAGCCGACCTCAACGGCTACTGCTCGAGCTGAGTAAGTATCTGCTTAAGTTCTTCGTCGGTTGTCGTCAGGCGCGACTTGCATTCACGAAGCAAGTCGGCAGCTCTGCGCGTCATCGAAGTCAGCTTGTCGATGTCGCATGAGTCGCCCTGCATACGTCGCAATATCGATTCAAGCTCGCCAAGAGCCTCATTATATGACAGTTCGCCCACGGGGCGTAAATTTTCATTATCTTCCATTTTGATTTTGGTTTACGGTTGACACTACTGTACCGTCGGCAAAATATGTGGTAATGGTATCGCCTGAGGATATTTCCATGGCTGAATAAGCGGCATGACCATTGATGCGGGTCACGGTAAATCCACGACGCATAGTGGCCTCGGGCGACAATGCATCGAGAAGACGTCGGTGCGATTCCAACAGGTCGCGTTGCCGAGCCACTGCCTGCGAAGGCGACTGCATAAGTCTTTCGGACATAGACAAAAGCCTTTCGCGCATAGGGAGAATGCACGACGTGCCCAGACCTTCAAGCACCGCCGCCGACCGGCGCAGTCCGGAAGCGGCCCGCTCCACCGCCCTTCCCGGCAAAATCGACAGCTGAGCCTCAATCGACGACAACTGGCGTGCCGTCCCGGTCATGCGGTCGCCGGCCGACGCTGCAAGATTCACGGCTATAGAGCGCAGACGGTCAAGCGCCGCATCTCCCAGCGATATAAGCCATTCGGCAGCTGCAGTAGGCGTTTTCACCCTCATGTGCGCCACATAATCGAGCAGGGTCACATCGCGTTCATGTCCAATGCCTATGATCACCGGCAGGGGGAATTGAGCGACAGCGGCGGCAAGGTCATAGTCTTCAAAGGCTATCAGATCGCTCGATGCGCCTCCGCCCCTGATCAGCACGACGCAATCCCAGTTTCCGTACTCGTCGCTTATCCGTTCAAGGGCCGAGATAATGCTCGCTGGCGTGCCCTCCCCCTGCAGTCGCGCCGGAAACAGCTTCACCTTGAAAGCGAGATGCGACGCATTACCTGCAAGCTGGTTTACGAAATCGCCGAACCCGGCCGCACCACGAGCCGAAATTACTGCCACTCTCAGAACCACCGGAGGCAGCTGCAGCTGCCTGTTGTCGTTAATTATGCCCTCACGCTGAAGCCTCAACAGATTTTCACGACGGCGACGCAGCAAGTCACCCATCGTGAACTCAGGATTGACATCATTGACAACAAGCGTCATGCCATACACTTCATGGTAACTGACTGTCACACGAAGCATCACTTTCAGCCCGGTTGCGAACTCCTGTCCGGTGACCGCACGGAAATTATATGCTATGCCTCGGTAGACGCTTGCCCATATCGCTGCACGAGCCTTCGCCACTATGGCTCCGGCATCATTTTTCTGGAGCAACTCCATGTAGCAGTGTCCTCCGGCCACACGCACATCCGACAGCTCGGCAGTCACCCACACGTCACGCAGTGCAGCGACTGTGAGCAGACGCTGCACTGTGCGTTGCAGCTGCTGAAGGGTCATCGAATCAGACGGTTCCATCAGACCTTTACAAACTTCTTACCGTTCCACTTATACGTGAGATACGGCTCAAGATAAGGACCGACAATTTCATATATGTCAGCCGAAAGAAAATCCTTAGTATTGTTAGTCAGAGTCAACAGTCCTGTAGCAGGATCATAAAGATAACTTATAAGCAAAAACGGCACGAAAGCCGACACATCGGCGGCGTTCTTGCGACCGGCATCAGTGAGCCAGTCGTCCATCTTCGGTTTCACGAAATAAGCGCCATCGGGCTTACGGTCCCAGTTGCTGTCAAAGAAATCGACCCTGCTGTCGGGTGCAGGAGTCTTGACAGTGGTTATCACAGCCTTAAGGGTGTCGTTGCCAAGCGGGAGCAGAGCCAGTTGGTAATCGGAGGCCGCCGACATCTCCACGCTTAGCGATTGAGGAGTCAATGCCGTGATACGCGAGCGGCCGTTGATTTTGTTAGACGACTGCGTAGCCATGCCGTTGTTGAAATAATCAACCATATCAAGACGGGTGTTCTTGTCGAGCAGCGGGAATATCTCCTGCGGAGCGTCGACAAAAGCCTGACTGGCGGTAATCTGGGCAGAAATCGATACGACTGTAGCCGTGATTGAGACTGCGCTGACAACAATTCGTCGGATAATCTCTCTCATAAATAATGTTGGATTTTAGCTCTTGCGTTTGCGTCCCGGCTTACGCGGTCCGCCACGATGTTTGTTTTTAAAATATTCGTATGCGCTCTCCGAGCCGTCGGCAACCACATCATCGTTTTTCTTACCCGAACGGCGTTTGGAAGCCTTGGCATAGTCCTTATCGGCTTCGGCCACTTCGCTGTAGAGGCGTTTGCCCATAAAGTCGCTGCCGGTAAGTGCGTCAACCACCCTGCGTGCATCGGCTTTAGGAACATCAAAGAGCGAGTAGGAAGGCATCAGGTCGATTCGGCCCACATCCACACGCTTGCCTTCAACTGTCTTGTTAAGCAACTCGATGAGGTTGCCGGCATAAAAGCCATCGCTTTTACCGGCGCTTACATATATTCGCGCCATACCGCGTTCGGCAGTGCGGCGGTCCTTATTGAAGTTCTTTGGACTCTCTTTCTTATCTTTCTTTTCCTTGCGCGGCTTTTCGTCGATAAAATCAATATTGGGGGCATCACGGTAATAGTCGAGAAGACGGTTGAATTCAAGCGAAAGCACGCGTTTGAGCAAATCCTCGCTGTTCAGCCATCCGAGTTTACGGCTTACTCCCGGCAAATATTTGCCTATTTCCTCCTCGTCGACTTTCACGCGCTCCAGACGGTCGGCAAGGTTATACAACTGCCGTTCGATGATATGCTGTGGCGTAGGCACCTCGCAGCGTTCAAATGTTTTGCCGATTTTTTTCTCGATTTCGCGCAACTTACCTTTTTCACGCGAATGAATTATGGCCACCGAAACGCCTGTTTTGCCGGCACGGCCCGTGCGGCCCGAACGGTGGGTATATACAGCCGTGTCGTCCGGAAGCCCGTAGTTGATCACATGGGTCAGGTCGTCCACGTCAAGGCCGCGTGCAGCAACATCGGTGGCGACCAGGAGCGATGTGACTTTATCGCGGAATTTTTTCATTGTCAGGTCGCGCTGCTGTTGCGACAGGTCGCCGTGAAGAGCGTCGGCATTGTAGCCGTCCTGTATCAGGGCATCGGCAATCTCCTGCGTGTCGCGGCGCGTGCGACAGAATATTATGGCGTAGATATTAGGTGAATCGTCAGCAATACGTTTTAGAGCCAAATACTTGTCACGTGCATTCACCATATAATATATATGTCGGACGTTGGCTGCCCCCTCGTTGCGGTTGCCAATGACAAACTCCTCGAAATCGTGCATGTATTTTTTTGCTATCTTGGCGATTTCGGCAGGCATTGTAGCCGAGAACATCAGCATCTTGCGGTCGGCCGGCACATGGGCAAGTATTTCGTCAATCGAATCAAGGAAGCCCATGTTGAGCATTTCGTCGGCCTCGTCAAGCACCACGGTATGGACATCGTCAAGCTTCACCACCCCACGGTTTATCAGGTCGATCAGACGTCCGGGAGTTGCCACCACTATCTGAATGCCTTCACGCAGGGCTCGTATCTGGCTCTCGATACTTGAGCCTCCGTACACCGGGAGCACTTTAACCTTGGGCATATACTTGGAAAAGTCGGCCAGATCGGCCGCTATCTGCAGGCACAATTCGCGTGTAGGCGACAAAATCAATGCCTGCGGACGGTTCAGCTCCGGGTCGATGCGCTGAAGCACCGGCAGTCCGAAAGCCGCAGTCTTTCCCGTACCGGTCTGCGCAAGCGCCACCACGTCACCGGCCTCGGGACTGAGCAGATGGGGTATCACCTTCTCCTGTACAGGCATAGGCGTTTCAAAACCAAGGTCTTCTATTGCTCTACGGAGGTCATCACGAACTCCTAATTCTTCAAATGTCATAATACTGTCTTTGTTAGATTTTACAAAGATACAACAATCTTCTTTATAGAAATGTATTTGATATATATATTTTTCACAGTTAAATATGGACCTGATGGCATGATTGTCCGAAACGTTGCATGATTTGTCCGCTTTGCAGGAGTGTTTTTTTGATGGAATGACGTAACTTTGCATATCAATACCCTGATATGAATGCCTTAAGATTCTTAACCATCTTCATAATATTTGTTGCCGCCATCATCCCGTGCCGCTGTTATGCACTCCGTCTCACCGTCACCGAACCGGAATGGAAAAACATCGCTTTCGACGGGCGCCGTACCACTGTATTTACTATATTCACCGACAGCCGCGACATAGCCTGGATAGGGACTAACAACGGCCTCTGCCTCTATGACGGAGTGACAGTCCATCCCATTGCAAAGATGTGTATGGGAGGTGTGCAGGTCTATTCTATAGTCGAGGAGGGTAACCGGCTGTTGCTCGGCACCAACAATGGCCTTATGGAATATGACCTTGCAGAAAACCGTCTCAACGGCCCGATAGACGACAGCCCGAAAGAAATACGCAGTCTCCTCGCCGAAGGCAACAGCATATGGATAGGAAGTCTTTACGGCATACACCGCCTCGATCTTTCCGACCGCACCATAACCGATATGTCGGCCGGACTGCCTCACCGCTCAGTTTATTCGCTCATGCGCGACAGCCGAGGCATACTATATGCCGGCACGTATGCCGGACTGGGCCGCCTGGACCCGGGACGCGGCGAATTTGAGGAAGTGTCGCCCGGAGTGTCAAGCAACCTTTTTGTCAACTGCCTGCTTGAATCGTCCGACCATTCGTCGATATACATCGGAACTGAGGGAGCGCTCTTCACCTACACGCCATCGACAGACAGCTGGAATACAGTCGGACAGGTCAGCGGGAATGTGGTCAAATGCCTGGCCCGGGCAAAAAACGGACACATAATCGCAGGCACCGATGACGGAGTTTTTGAACTTGCAGACAAATCACCTCGTCACTTCCGACACGATTCACGTCTGGCACACACGCTGCCCGATAACGAGATCTGGTGTGTCATGTCGGATAACGGAAACAACATTTGGGTTGGGCACGAAAAAGGTTTTTCTATAGCCCCGGATTCCGAAACCATGCGCACAATTCCCCTTAACGCGCTCGCCCATACCGGCGAAGGCAACGATATACGTGTCATAGCCCGCGACCGGCAACAAAACCTGTGGCTCGGCGGCACAAACGGTATAATCCGCATCCGTCCCGACGGGTTTTCAGAATGGTTCCGGCATGGAGAAGGTAACTGCCGGCTGTCACACAACCGCATAAGGGCTTTCACCCAGGACAGCGAAGGCGACATACTCCTTGCCACCGACGGGGGTATCAACCGGTTTGTAGACTCGGAAAACAACTTCGACGTTTTTTTCGTTACCGACTCCGTCGGGGGACACCGGTCGAAATGGGTCTACGCCATAGCGGAAGACGGCGACAGCCTCTGGATCGGGAGCTACCTCGGCGGGATGCACCACGTGGCGAAATCGAGCCTGCCGGTCAACGGAGGCACGGCTACAGCCGACTATTCGGTGAATTCGGACGGAGGCCGGTTCAGACAACACCCGCTTGCCCTTGACAACGACTTGGTCAACAATGTCAAAGTCGACCGATACCGTAACACATGGGTACTCCTTTACCGCGACAGCACCCTTACACGCATAGCTCGTGACGGACAGACCGAGTCATTCAACATACTCCGTATTACCGGCAACTACCCTACAGCCATCGAAACCGATTCTCAGGGATATATCTGGTGCGCTTACACCGGAGGGGTAGTGGTGTTCGATAGCAACTCTCCGAAAGTCATACGCTTTCCGGCTACAGGCAGTGACGAAAGTGTGCTGACCATGGGAAAAGTGGGTGACAATATGTGGGTGTCAACCCTCAGCAATCTCTGGAGAGTCGACCGAAAGGCATGCAGTGCGTCGCTCGTCATGATACCCCGAAAATCCGTGACCGCCATATTCGACGACACACTTACCGACAAAGTGCTTCTCGGCAGTGCAGACGAAATAATAGAGATAGAACGCACTGCCGCATATGGCAACAACACTAAGCGCGACAGCATAAGACTTCTGCTTCTAACCCATGACAACGGGAACCAGATTCCGGGCAATCTGCTGCGAAATCCGGAACGACTAACCGTGCCTTATAACGAATCGATAACGCTTACAGTAAGCACGCTCGACTACTCTCCGCAATCCACCCACAGATACATCTACCGTCTGGCTGAATCGGCCGCCGATACCGCCGGCACCTGGATCGCCTTACCTGAAGGTTCAAACAGGATAACGCTATCCGATCTGTCGATGGGCGACTACACGCTTTTAATAAAACAAGCAGGGACTCCTGCCAGGCCATTCGCTATCCCGCTCCATGCCTGCGGACCGTGGTGGGCCTCATGGTGGGCCGTCATCCTTTATGTGGCAGTATTGTCGTCAGCGGCCGCTCTTATCATTATTTACCTGCACCGGCGCAACCGGCGTAAGTTGCAGGAAGCTGAACGGCGAAAGACCATACGCGATGTCGAGACAAAACTGACATTTCTTTCAAACGTGTCGCACGACCTCAAGACCCCTCTTTCCATGATCATGGGGCCTGTCAGCATGCTGAAAGAAAAAGCGACAGATACCGACACGCGCCAAAAGCTCGACCAGATATATAGCAACGCTGTCAAGCTCAACGACATGATTCACCGGACTCTCGAACTGCGCACGCTCGAAGATACCGACGAAGATATGCTGATACTTTCGACAGTCGACCTTGTGCGTTTATGCAACGACGTGTTCGAAGCATTCAAGTCGAACAACGCCAACAAGCATTTTGTTTTTCACTCGTCATGCACACAGCTGCTTGCCGAAATAGACGCCGTAAAGCTCGAATCGGTCATGAGCAATCTGCTGTCAAACGCATGCAAGTATTCTGACGACGGGGCCACCGTTTCGTGCGGCATAAGTGTTTCTGACGGCAATATCGAGATAATTGTGTCGGATGATGGCGCAGGCATACCGTCGGCCGACCAGTCGCTCGTTTTCCAGCGTCACTTCAGGTCGCCCTCAACTTCATCGCTCCACGAGGGAACCGGAATAGGGCTATACCTCATAAAGAAATATCTTGAACTGATGGGAGGAAATATCGAGCTGTTCAGCAACGAAGGACAAGGGTCGGCATTCGTTGTAACCATTCCCTATATGAAGTCGGACACATCGGATAGATCTGACAAGGCCGACACATCCGACATAACCTCCGACACCTCACTGCCCCGGGTGCTGATCGTAGAGGACAACCGTGAGATTGCCGCATTCATCAAAGAGCTGCTTCAGGACGATTATGCTTGCCTCACCGCCGACAACGGACGCACCGGACTGTCACTCGCCGCATCATTTGTCCCAGACATCATCATACTCGATCAGATGATGCCCGTGATGAGCGGTACTGAAATGGCGGCACAGCTCAAAAACAACCCCCGACTGTCCCACATCCCCATAATAATGCTCACGGCCAAGGACGATAATTTCACCGAGACAGAGAGTATACGACTCGGTATCGACGCATTCATGTCGAAACCTTTCGTCCCGTCGATGCTGACGGCAAGAATAAAGATGCTGCTTCAGGCCCGTAACGAAATGCGACAGTCGGCAAGAATTACCTCACTGACCGCTCCCAGGCCCATCGAAGCCGAGTCAGTTTCGGAGAAGCAGCTTGCCCGAATCGCACAGGCAATCGAAGAGAACGTGGCCGACCCCGACCTCAACGTAAGCCTTCTGTGTGAGAAGTGCGGCATACCCAACAAACAGCTCTACCGCATCATCAAAAAATACCTCGACATAAGTCCGCTCGACTACATCAGGAGGGTGCGTCTGCAAAAAGCCGCCATGCTTCTGGGACAGCATCGGTTTACCGTCTCGGAAGTCAGCTATATGGTCGGTTTCAAGACCCCGTCATACTTCGCCAAATGCTTCCAGGCCCAGTTCGGGGTAAAGCCCAGCGAGTACGTGTCGGAAGACCGCACGCCGGGAGCCGGTTAACCGCCACAACAAAGCAGACAAAGGTCTAAACAATCGGCGCCTGTCCTGTTCGTTGCATTATTTGTCCGATTTTTGGCACTCTTTTCAGCCTCGGCTGCATACCTTTGCAACGCTGACAGCACAATTTCTATTGGTAAAAAGATTGTTTGGCCTTGAATAACCTTAATCATCATTATAATGGAAAAAGCAAAATTTGCAGCCGAAATAAGGCACCGCGTCCTTGCCATGCTGATGGTACTGATGATGCTCCCCGCCTCGGCATTCGCTCAACTGCGGACCGTCACCGGCACGGTCACCGACGAAACCGGAGAGCCCCTTATCGGAGCGACGGTCAAAGTCGCAGGCACCTCGATTGGCGCAGTCACTAATATCGACGGCCAATACGCCGTCAGGATTCCGGCAGATGCCAGAGAGCTGACATTCTCCTATGTCGGATACTCAACTGTCACACGTCCGGCCGATGCCGACGTTATCGACGTACAGCTCTTACCCAACAGCGAAGTTCTTGACGAAGTAGTCGTGATAGGCTACGGTGTCAGGAAAAAAGACGACCTGACCGGCGCGGTTTCGTCAGTCAACGAAAAAGACTTCAACAAGGGCATGGTATCGTCGCCCCAAGAGCTGGTAAACGGCAAGATAGCAGGAGTTCAGATTGTCAACGGCGGCGGGTCGCCCAATGCCGGCTCTACAATAAGGGTACGCGGCGGAGCATCGCTCAACGCATCCAATGACCCGCTGATAGTGCTTGACGGGGTTCCCATGGAAGTAGGCGGCTCGGTGTCGGGCAGCGGCAATTTTCTGAGCCTCATCAACCCCAACGACATCGAGAGCATGACAGTACTCAAAGATGCGTCGTCAACTGCCATCTACGGCTCCCGTGCCTCAAACGGCGTAATCATCATCACGACCAAAAAAGGTAGCGGCGACGGCTTAAAGGTGTCGTTCCAGACCACCAACTCACTGTCGACCAAAACAAAGACTTCCGACATGCTCGACACCGACGAGTTCATTTCGATAGTCAACGAACTGGGCACCGACCGGCAGAAATCACTGATAGGCAACACCCGCACAAATTGGAACGACGAAATTTACCGGACTGCATTCGGCACCGACAACAACCTGAGTGTGTCGGGACGCGCCACACGCTGGCTTCCGTTCCGCATCTCTGCCGGCGCTTACTGTCAGGACGGCATATTACGCACCGACAACGCCAAACGTTTTACCGGGAACCTGAATCTGACCCCTAAGTTTTTTAACGATGAGCTACGGTTTCAGATCAGTCTCAAAGGCACATACTCAAAAAACCGGTTTGCCGACACCGGAGCAATATGGGGTGGGGCGACACTGAATCCCACCATACCGGTTTATTCAGGCAGCGAGGCTTTCGGCGGATATAACGAAGCAGTCGACGCACTCGGCATCCCCGTGACCGGGGCTCTCGCCAATGCCGTGGGCCGGCTGGAACAATACAAGTCGACATCCGACGTTTACCGACTTATAGGCAACATCGACGTTGACTGGAACATCAGATGGGTAGAAGGCCTTCGTCTTCATGCCACGGCAGGCTATGACTGGTCGAAAGGCAAAGGCCACGTTTACGTACCCAAAGAAGCTATAGCATATTACACTACCGGAGGTCGCGACTATACCTACGGGCCTCAGAAAAACCAGAATAGGCTGCTGACTGTCTATGCCAACTACAACCGCGACTTTGATGCCTTAGCCTCGAATGTCGACATAACTCTCGGCTACGATTACCAGTATTGGAAATACGCCACCCCGTTCTATGCCGAAATGAACATCGACGGCATACAGCAGTCAACAACGGCAGCAACAGATCAGCGGCACTCGCTCATATCATACTACGGACGTCTGAATTACACCTTGATGGGACGTTACCTGCTTACGGCCACAGTGCGCCGCGACGGATCGTCCCGCTTCTCGAAAGACAACCGATGGGGCACATTCCCTTCGGTGGCACTGGCATGGCGTGTGTCGCAGGAAGACTTCTTCGAGCCTCTTCGCGACGCAGTCAACGACCTCAAGCTACGCGCATCGTACGGAGTTACAGGCCAGCAGGACGGTATCACTAACTACGGCTACATACCGGTATATACCCCCGGCCTTGACGGAGCACAATATCAGTTCGGCGGGAATCCGGTGTACACCTACCGTCCGGAAGCATACAACCCCGGACTTAAATGGGAGACTACAAAATCGTGGAACTACGGTATGGATATCGCGCTTCTGAGCAACCGGTTCACCATATCGGCCGACTATTACACACGCAAGACCGAAAATCTGCTTGCCACTGTCCCCGTACCGGCCGGCACCAATTTCGACAAGCTTATGCTTGAGAACGTGGGCAATGTCGATTCCAAGGGCCTCGAACTGGCTGTCAACGCCCATATTGTCGACACCAAGGACTGGTCGTGGAGCATTACAGCCAACGCCGCGTGGCAGCGAGTACGCATCAGGAATCTGACACTCACGCCCGGTGCCCCGAGTCCGGACACCGAAGTCGGGCCGTGGATCGACGCCTACCAGATGCAGGTATTCTCTACCGATTACGCCCCCTATTCGTTCTATCTGTACAAGCAGCTTTACGATGCCGAGACCGGCATGCCTATCGAAGGTCTTTATGCCGACCTCGACGGTGACGGCCAGATCACCAACGCCGACCGTTATCACAGCCACTCGCCATCTCCCGACTGGATTCTCGGCTTTTCCACCTCTCTACGATGGAGAAAATGGACTCTCTCGACCTCGCTTCGCGCCAATATCGGCGGATATATATTCAACGGCATGGCCATGAACACCGGCGCCTGGGAGACAATGAGCTATAATGACTACCAGCTTAACAACCTGAACCGCAGTTTCCTCGACACCCGTTTCACACGCCGCCAGTTCCAGAGCGACTATTACCTTGAGAACGCTTCGTTCCTGAAGATGGACAACCTGCAGCTGGCCTATGACTTCGGCAAAATCTACAAGTCGCTGAGCCTCCATGCCTCGGCAATGGTGCAGAACGTATTTACATGGACAAAATACAAAGGCGTAGACCCAGAGACATCCAACGGAGTCGACACAGCCGTGTATCCGCGTCCGCGCACCTATTCAGTCACCCTTGGTCTAAACTTCTAATCAATGTCAACGATGAAATTCCAAACAATTATAGCCGGAATAGCAGCCTCGGCAGCCTGCCTGCTCTCGGGATGCACCGACGACCTCAACCAGATGCCCGTGACTGAGACAACGTCAGGCGACGTCTATTCAAAGGCGTCAAACTACAGGAGCGTGCTGGCCAAGATATACGCTTCATACATACTGGCCGGGCAGGGACAAGGAGGTGCCAACGGCGACCTCTCCACAATCAACGGACAAGATTTCTCACGAGGATATTTCAACCTGCAGGAAGCCGCAACCGACGAAGTTGCCAACACCTGGCTGTCGGGCAACAACCTTACCGACCTCACATATATCGACTGGAACTCTAAAGACTCGTGGGTGTCAGACACATATTACTGGCTATTTTTCAATATCTCACTGTGCAACGAGTTCCTGCGTCACTGCACCGACAGCGAGCTGTCCGCATTCTCGGCTGAGGAGCAGGCCGAAATAAAGG
The DNA here is from genome assembly GCA_964489495.1 of uncultured Bacteroides sp. Classification (GTDB taxonomy): domain Bacteria; phylum Bacteroidota; class Bacteroidia; order Bacteroidales; family Muribaculaceae; genus Paramuribaculum. Next base: position 15,403 of record CAZAZA010000001.1, on the reverse strand, counting down.
GCTACAGGGCGGAGGCGAGATTTATGCGTGCTTTCAGCTACTGGATGGTACTCGATCTCTACCGCAAAGGTCCGAAAGTGGACGAGACCACCCCTGTCACCGGGTTTATCCCCGAAGCCTACGACGGAGTGTCGCTGTTCGACTTTGTCGAAAGCGAGCTGAAAACTCTTGTCGCTGACAACGGCGACTGCCTTCCCGACACAAACGAGTATGGCCGTGCCTCAAAACCCACAGCCTGGGCATTGCTGGCCCGTCTTTACCTCAACAGCGCGGTTTACCGTGGGACAAGCGACACCGGCTACTACACATCATGTGTGACGGCGTGCCACAAGGTAATCTCCAACCCGAACTGCTATCTCGAACCGGAATATTCCCGACTCTTTAATGCCGACAACCACAAACGGGGCCACGAGATACTTTTCGCCCTCGTATGCGATGCCACAACCTCAGTGACCTGGGGCGGCGGAACATATCTTGTATGCGGATCGTGCGGTAACTCGAGCACTCAGGACCCGGCCAAATACGGACTCTCGAACGGATGGGGAATGTTCCGTGCCAGAGGAGAATTAGTAGCGAAATTCGGCGACGACATTGAAAACACTCCCGACACAAGAGCCATGTTTTACACCGACGGTCAGGGTCAATACTTCACCGGGCCTATCGACAATCAGGCCGAGGGCTATTTCTACGAGAAATTCACGAATCTTACCGACGACGGCGAGGCCGCTTCCAATTCGGCTGCCACAGGCTGTTCGACCGACTACCCGCTCATACGACTTGCAGATGTCTACCTCATGGCAGCCGAGGCTTTCCTGCGCGGCGGAGCCGGCATATCGCGGAGCGAAGCACTTGATCTGGTTAACAAGGTGAGACTCCGTGCCTATGACGGAGACGAGAGCGGCAAGATAAGCGACAGCGACCTGACCCTCGACTTTATACTCGACGAACGTGCCCGTGAGCTTTATCTCGAATCGGTAAGGCGAACCGACCTCATCCGCTTCGGTCAGTTCACTTCCGACACGTATGTATGGCAATGGAAAGGTGGTGTGATCAACGGACGCGCTGTAAACGACCGTTTCAACATCTACCCTATTCCCGACACCGACCTGACAGCTAACCCTAATCTCAGCAACCCTCTATATTGACCGACTTATGAAACACAGATATATTATCGGAGCATTGATCGCTGCCGGTCTCTGCGTAGCCTCATGCAACAGCGATATCGACGAGGTGTATGTGTCGCCGTCAGCCCCCATCACCGTCGGTGGAGCGTCGGATGACGTAATCCTGAATCCCGCCAACCCACAGTCACTCGCCCTGACGGTCTATTGGAGCGGCGACGGACAGCTCGCATTAAGCGACACGTTGATTCAGGCTCCGGTCAATGCAGCCGACGAAACAATTCAGCTGTCGGACGACGAAAACTTCTCGACAACCCTCGACATTGCTGTTGAAAAAGGAGTGCGCCAGAAGCAGTTTCTCAGCGAAGAACTGAACTCGCTGCTCGGCAGGCTCGGATTTGAAGCCGATCAGCCGGCTCCGCTCTACATACGCATCCGCTCGGTGCTTGCCGCTAACCTTAAGCCGCGCTACTCCGACGTAATCAAAGTGACTGTACAGAGCTACCGCATACGCCTCATACTCGGCACCGTGCTTGACAAAGACGGCAACGAGACTGCCATGACACTTGCTTCCCCCAACGAAAACGGCATATACACAGGCTTTATGGGAGTGAACGGTTGGACCAACTGGTGGTTCCGCGAAGCCAATAATGTCGTGTGGGGCAACCTCGGAGAGTCAGGCAAGACATTCTTTGCCTCATCCGACGACAGCCACTGGAACTTCTGGTTTCCCAATCCCGCAGGATGCTATTATACAACTCTCAACACAGTGGAAGGCTGGTGGAGCGCCCTGCATATCGACAATCTCGCCGTGTCCGGCGGAATTACCGGAGAAATGACATTCGACATTAAGTCAAACCGCTGGTCGATGCCGATTGACCTGACGCAGGCAGCCACCGTCAGCGTGACAATCTCGGGAAACGCAAGCCTCTATGACCGTACAACCACGGATATGGGGCCGGCCATTGCCGGGACAGTCGGATTCGGAGGCGTGGCCGATGCCGTGACATTCGGCGAGACCGCCTCGGCCATTTCAATAGATCTTCCGGCAGGCAAAAACAACCTTGTACTCGATCTGTCCGATCCCTTGAACCCTGTTCTCAAAGCCGATGCTTCGGAACCCGAGACCGAGACCGAACCGCGACTATATTTCTCAGGACTCGTCAACTGGGACGGTTTCGACGACTATATATCGCTATACGACGAGGGCACGCTCAGCTACGGGGGCGCCCATTGGATAGATTCGGAGTGGGGTTACAGGGCATATACACAGCCCGACTGGGCAGCTGCATACAAAGGCGGCGATGACGCACAGCCTCTTGAAGGGTCACTCGTGGCCGCCGATTCCGACGGCAATATTCCGGCTCCGGAGAAGGGACTGTATGTGCTCGACTTCAACATGCAGGCGCTGACATATAAGCTCACCAAGGTTGAGACAGTCGGATTTACTGGACTTAACGATGACTGGACGGTAAATGTGATGACACAGTCGGACGACAACCCCGAAGTATTCACTGCCGAATTTGTCAAGGAAAAAGAAACTCCGTGGGGCGTGAAAGTGTTAATCAACAACAACTGGAGCCTGTTCTTCGGAGGAGGTGACGGCTTCCTGCGTCTCGGCCATTCGGATGCCACGACCGGCTTTGACGGCGACAACGCGCTCGCCGTGGGTGAAACATATATACTTACCGTAGACCTCGGCAAACAAACCTATTCATACTCACTCAAATAAACCTCATATAATGAAAATGACAACCATATTCGCATCAATAGCTCTGACAGCCGCACTGGCATGTGTGGCATGCACGGAAGAAGGTCCTGTCACGAGTCCGCGCCAGGAGACGGACAATGTAGTGAAGGAGACAGGTTTCGCACGCGGTGCAGACGTCAGCTGGCTGACTCAGATGGAATCGGAAGGCCGCAAATTCTATACCTCAGGAGAAGCACGTCAGGAAATGGAATGCATACAGCTTCTTCGCGACCACTGCGGCGTAAATTCAATACGTCTGCGCGTGTGGGTCAACCCCGCCGACGGATGGAACAGCATCGACGACGTGGTGCTCAAGGCCCGTCGTGCCGAACGGCTCGGCATGCGCACTATGATAGACTTTCACTTCTCCGATACATGGGCCGACCCCGGGCATCAGGAAATGCCTGAGGCCTGGAAAGAATTGTCGTTCGACAATCTGACAAAGGCTGTCTCAAGCCATGTGACCGAGACTTTGACCGCTCTAAAGAACGCCGGTGTCACACCCGAATGGGTGCAGATAGGCAACGAGACCACCCCGGGAATGATGCTTCCCGCAGGGTCAGTTGAAAATCCCGTACAGCTGACAGCGCTCAACAACGCGGGATACGATGCCGTAAAAGCAATCATGCCCGACACAAAGGTGATCGTCCACCTCGATGGCGGGAACAACCAGTGGCAATATGACCGCATGTTTGATATTCTGACAGAGAACGGGGGGCGTTACGACATGATAGGAATGTCGCTCTACCCTTATTGGGCCGAGCAGCAGGGTGAGACAGGCGGATGGAAAAAAGTGGCCGACGACTGCAAAGCCAACATATCGCATCTCCGCCAGAAATACGGAAAACCGGTCATGATCTGCGAAATCGGAATGCCTTACGACCAGGGAGCGGCCTGCAAAGAGCTTATTGCCGATATGATGAAGGCCGATGTGGAAGGCATATTTTATTGGGAGCCGCAGGCACCTAACGGATATAACGACGGATATAATCTCGGATGCTTCGACAACGATTCCCCGACCGAAGCCCTTGACCCGTTCAAACCCATAAAACCATAACCGACTGATAGATGATACTGACAAACAAATCCAGACTTATAGCAGTCATAGCCCTTGCCGGGGCTATGACTGCTGTCGTGTCGGCACGTCGCACCGACACCCTTCTGCGCGACGGCTGGCAATTCCATAAAGACGCCGGCAACCGGTCGGCGCAGTGGCAGAATGTGCGCGTGCCTCACGACTGGGCCATCTACGGTCCTTTTGACCGCAACAACGATCTCCAGACCGTTGCTGTCGAACAGAACGGCGAGACGGCTGCCTCCGAGAAAACAGGGCGCACCGGCGGGCTGCCCTTCATCGGATCGGGCGTATACCGCACCACTTTCGAGCTGCCCGACACAGCCGGACTTTCGACAACGCTCGTGTTCGACGGTGTGATGAGCCATCCCCGCGTCAGGCTCAACGGCAAGGAAGTGGCCTACTGGCCTTATGGCTACAACTCTTTCTATGTCAACGTCGACGGAGTAGCACGTCCGGGCGAGAACATCCTTGAGGTCGAATGCCATAACAAAGAGCAACAGTCGCGTTGGTATCCCGGAGCCGGTATCTACCGCAACGTGCATGTGGTGACAACCGACCGCGTACATATTCCGACATGGGGGACACAGATCACGACACCGGTAGTTGATGCCAAAGAGGCTTCGGTGCGCCTTGCAATCGACATAAACGGAGCTGCTCACCGTCAGGAAATCGGAGTTTCGACCGTTATTCTCAATCCTCAGGGACGCGAGGTGGCGCGCCGGGAAGGCATCTATTGCTCACGCGGGCAACAATATGTGCAGGATTTTCATGTCGACAGCCCCGAGCTATGGAGTCCTGAGCATCCGGCTCTCTACACGGCTCGCACTACTCTGACTGTCAATGGCAAGGAAGTTGACAGCTACGACACTCGTTTCGGCATTCGATCACTCAAATATATTCCCGACAAAGGTTTTTTTCTTAACGGCAAACCTACCAAATTCCGTGGTGTCTGCAATCATCACGATCTCGGCCCTCTCGGGGCGGCAGTCAACCGGTCGGCCCTGAGGCACCAGCTTGAACTGCTCAAAGATATGGGAGCGAACGCCATCCGTACCTCCCACAACATGCCCGCTCCGGAACTTGTGGAACTGTGCGACGAAATGGGCTTAATGATGATGATCGAGCCGTTCGACGACTGGGGGTTCCGCCCCAAGTCACCTAACGGCTACGGAGCCGTGTTCGACGAATGGGCCGACAAAGATGTCTCAAACATGGTGCGTCAGTTCCGCAACAGCCCGTCGGTCGTCATGTGGTCGATTGGCAACGAAGTACCGAGCCAATGGGGCGAACCTGGCATGGACGAGCTCCGTCGGCTCATGTCGGTTGTCCGCAGCCTTGACACCACCCGACCCATCACCTGCGGCATGGACCAGGTAGGCAAGGGCGCAACTATCGACAACGGTTTTGCGGCCGCGCTCGACATCCCCGGATTCAACTACAAGCCCCAGCGCTACGACGAATTTTACGAGCGCCTTCCCCAGGGTCTGATTCTCGGGTCAGAAACGGCGTCAACCGTGTCGTCCCGAGGAAAATATTTCTTCCCGGTAGAGTTCCGCGACCATAATGTGGCGATGCATGAAGGCAACCAGTCGAACAGCTATGACAACGAAAGCTGTTCCTGGTCTAACACGCCGGATCTCGACTTTGCCCGTGACGACGACCATGACTGGTGTATCGGGCAATTTGTATGGACCGGCTTTGACTATCTCGGCGAGCCTTCGCCCTACGACACCGACGCATGGCCAAGCCACAGCTCAGTATTCGGCATAATCGACCTCGCATCTCTGCCCAAGGACCGGTACTACCTCTACCGCTCGAAATGGAACGAAGACTCGGCCACACTGCATATATTACCGCATTGGAACTGGAAAGGACGCGAAGGCGAGGTGACACCCGTATTCGTCTATACGTCTTACCCGAAAGCCGAGCTTTTCATAAACGGACGCAGTCAGGGCGTGCGTGAGAAAAACGACTCGACTGTGTACAACCGCTACCGCCTGATGTGGATGGACACACGATACGAACCGGGCGAACTCCGTGTGGTTGCATATGACAGCGACGGTCGGAAAGCGGCCGAGAAGACCGTGCGGACCGCCGGGAAGGCACACCACCTCGTGGCAGTCACAGACCGTGACAGCCTGACAGCCGATGGCGAAGACATCGCCTATATCACGGTGTACGTTGCCGACCGCGACGGGAACATCGTTCCCGATGACAGCCGCGCCGTTAAATTCAAGGTCAGCGGAGCCGGGACGTTTGAGGCAACTGCCAACGGCGACCCCACGTCACTGCGTCCGTTCCAGAATCCAGAGACCGACTTGTTCAGTGGAGCGGCCACTGCCATCGTGCGCAGTGCCGACACTGCGGGCACATTGACGTTCACCGTCACTGCAAAGGGGGTCAGACCGGCCACAGTGACTCTGCCGGTAAAATAAACTGAAGCGGCCCGCAGTCAGGTTTGGACTAACCGTGACTGCGGGCCGCTGATAAGTTTTTCACACGTCAGTTAAGAACTATGTCGGCTAACGGAGCCGGAACAATCAGAGCCGGCTGGTAAACGCGGGCGAACTGACGGATACACTCAATGGTCAATCGCCTTGGTGAACGACGCAGACTGCGACGGTCGGCGTCTTGTTTCATGTCTGACATGGTCGGAGTAGAGATTCGATGCATAGGCACTATCTGTTTTGGGGTTATATCTATTTAACGCAAATGTTTATAATCTATTGCACACGAATATCCATTTTTTCGGCCAACGTATAAAAACGAAATTATTGTATGACCCACCCAAAATAATTGTTAAAAAAATCAGTCGCCTGTTGTCTGTACGCATCAAAAGCACTAACTTTGCATAGTAAAACAGAAACAACTTCAATAATAACCCAATTCCAATCAACCCGACTGCCTATTGCACACTGCTACTCTAATCAATAAACCAAGACAGTAATGCAAAATCTCAGTAAGCTCACTGACGACTTGTTGGTAAAAGCTTATGCCGGAGGCGACAATATAGCTTTCGATGTGCTGCTTAACCGTTATCGTACCAAGCTTTTCACCTACATCAACAATGTGGTGAAAAACGATGACATCGCCGATGACATATTCCAGGAGACCTTTGTCAAGGTAATCACCACGATACGTCAGAACCGGTATTCGGAGGACGGCAAATTCGCATCATGGCTCATGCGTATTGCCCACAATCTGATTATCGACCACTTCAGGCAGGAAAAGTCTGAAAACACTGTCACGACCGACAACGAAGACTATGACCTGCTCAATTGTGCGGATTTCAGTGATATAAGCATTGAAGAAGTGATGATAGACCGTCAGATCCACGAGGATGTGCGGCGAATTGTCAACGCACTGCCTGAATCGCAGCGCGAGGTGCTCACCATGAGGTTTTACCGCGACATGTCGTTCAAGGAAATCGCCGAAGCCACAAACGTGAGCATCAACACAGCCCTCGGACGCATGCGCTATGCCCTGATGAACATGAGGCGCATAGCCCGCGAAAACCACATAGCCCTTACACAGTAAAATCAATCGGGCCGGAAACCTCTTGAAGACTTCCGGCCCGTTCTGTGTTTTGACTGTTCTTACTTTTTTACCGAGATTGCAAAACCGCCTCCGCGTGCCATATGCACAGGCAGTTTAGTATCGGAAGTAACGTCTATCTCCTTTATCACATATGTCTCGGGGTTCGTATCACAGTCGGTGTCAGAGGCATCGCTGTAGATTGTCGCCTTATATGTCGTCCCCGAATCAAGAAAGCCGAAATCCACAGTATAGTCACGCGCGTCGGCGTTTGTCACACCGCCGACATACCAGTTGTCGCTGTTTTTGTCCTTACGCGCTGCAACTATATATTCACCGGGTTCGGCATCAAGATATTCGGTGCGCGACCAGTCGACCGGCACATCCTTTATAAATTTGAACGCGTCCATTTTCTCGGCATAATGCTCCGGCATATCGGCCGCCATCTGCAGCGGCGAGTACATCGTCACATAGAGTGCGAGCTGGTTGGCGATTGTCGCATGCTTGTGTTCCTTGCTTCCCGGCACAAACTTGCCCATATCCATCACAAAAATACCCGGAGTGAAGTCCATCGGACCGCCCTTAAGTCGTGTGAACGGAAGGATTGTGACATGCTGAGGCGACATGTTGCGGTATTCTGTTCCCATGGCACTCTCATTGCCGACGAGGTTGGGATAAGTGCGGCTCAGGCCCGTGGGGCGCACTGCCTCGTGTCCGTTGACCATAATATGGTGTTCGGCCGCTTTTTTCACTGCGTCAAGGTAGTGGTTGACCATGCGCTGGCTGTAGTGGGTGTCACCCTTCGGAAGGATGCTTCCTACATAGCCGCTCTTCACCGCGTCATAGCCATATTTGTTCATGAGCGCATAAGCGGTATCCATATGCGCCTCATAGTTGCCGACTGAGCCGGATGTTTCGTGATGCATCATCAGCTTTATCCCTTTGGAGTGGGCATAGTCGTTGAGAGCCTTTATATCGAAATCAGGGTAAGGCGTGACGAAATCAAACACATATTCCTTCTCCTTGCCGAACCAGTCTTCCCAGCCGATGTTCCAGCCCTCGATGAGCAGCTGGTCAAAGCCGTTATCGGAGGCAAAGTCGATATAACGCCTTACATTGGCGTTGTTGGCTCCGTGGCGTCCGTTCGGCCTGGTTTTCGAATAGTCGATGGTGCGCAGGTCGACGCTGTCAAGGTCGGTGTATGCCCATGAGCTTTTGCCTGTGATCATTTCCCACCATACTCCCATATACTTTGTCGGGTGAATCCACGATACGTCGTCAAGGGCATTGGGCTCATTGAGGTTGAGCACAATATCCGAAGCAAGGATGTCGGTAGCCTTGTCGCCGACCATTATCACACGCCACGGGGTGGTTCTCGGGAACCGCAACACTGCCTTTGCCTGTGTCAGGCCCGGAGTCAGGTGGCTCGTGAATGTCATCGTGGTGTCGTTCAGGTCGAGGTGCATCGCCGGATAATCGACAAGGGCGGCCTCATGCAGGTTCAGGTATGTGCCGTCATCGCGTTTGAGCATAAGCGAAGTCTGTACGCCGGTCGGCGAGAAGCCTGTCTGCGACACATTCTCCACATTGCCTTCGGCACTCTTGGCGCGTATCTCGCTCAGGCGGGTTTTGTTGTACTCATACTCCTGGGTGTCGTAATCGCCAGGTATCCACCATGCCGTCATGTCCTCGCCCATGGCGAATTGGGTCAGTTCTTCAGCCACGCAGACCGAGTCGACCTTCTGCTCCGGGAAAACGTAGCGGAAACCCACGCCGTCGTTAAAGACGCGGAATTCCACGTCCATGCGAATGTCGGCATTCGAGAGGTGCACTGTCAGCCAGTTGTAAGTGTTGTCAATCGAGTCTTTCTCACCCCACACCGGGCTCCATACTTCGTGGAAGCTTCCTTTCGACACAGAGTCGATGCTGAATTCCGACTGCAGGTTCATGGACTGATCGAGCGATTCAAACCCCATAGCCGAATTGGCCACAATCTCTTTCCCCCCGAACGTGACGGAATAAGTCGGCACTCCGTCGCCGATGATTTTGAAATCGGCTTTTACCTCACTGTCGGGAGAACTGACGGTCAGCCCCGGCCCGGAGCAACTCCACAATGTCGCCCCGGCCATCGCAAGCAGCGAAAATGTCTTCAAATTCATGATATACAAATATTGGATTATGATATTATCTTATTGCCGCAAAGTTAATACAATTTTTCAAAATGCCGCCGTCCCGACACAATAAATATGGATATTCGGCTAAAAACACGCCCCCGGAAGGTGTATCCGGAGGCGCGAATAGGTTCTGGATAAGAATCTGCTTCTTATTATCTGACAAATTTCTTGGCCGCAGACTGCGAACCGTCGGTGTAACGGGTGCGTTCTATGACGAGGCCATGCACATCTCCTGGAATAACACGGCGGCCGGCAACGATTCCTCCTCGCCTGCATACGGACTGTAAGCGACAACTACGTCATCGAATGCCACCGACATATATGATTTGCCTTCAGGCTTGCAGAAGTCCTCGCCGCCGGGGAGTTCCGAAGCCGGATAATTATAGTATGCGTTTGCCTGAAGCCACGAATACTTGTCTTCGTCACTTCTGAGGCTGTCGGCCGTAAGGACGTAAGCCAGACGGAAGGGATTCTCTTCATAAGAGCGGAAGAAATAGGCCGATGCGTCGATTTCGACACTGTTGGTGTCGTCGCCATACTTGGCTGTAACCGACAGATTGGCGGGTACGGCTTCGGCCATATGCGCCTGGATATTGTCGAGGATTCCGAAATTGGCATTACCTGTACCATAATACGGGTCACACATTGTAGTGCGCTCTATGCTTGCCGAACTCGCCGACTTTCATCGTCTGTGGAGCGGCAGCTGCCATGCTGGCAGCAACAGTTAACGAAAGAAGAGTAGAAGTAAATCTCATAAGCATTGGTATTAATAATTATTTGAATATTCAGCAAAAGTAAGCATATTTTTATATTAAGCAACTTTTTGAGTTTTTTAATAAAATTACTGCAACAATATGTTAACATTTATATCTTAAAAGTTGTTCTGTTGAAATAATCATCAAATAATCATCAAGAGACCGAAAGATTTGGCGGATAATGTGATTTTTCGTAACTTTGCCGCAAAATTTACATATCACATCAATGATTAACGCTCAAGACATCAAAAACGGCACTTGCATCCGCATGGACGGCCGTCTGTATTTCTGCGTGGAATTTCTCCATGTGAAGCCCGGCAAAGGCAACACTTTCATGCGTACAAAGCTCAAGGACGTAGTCGACGGACGCGTGCTTGAACGCCGCTTCAATATCGGCGAAAAGCTTGAAGACGTAAGAGTGGAACGCCGCCCCTTCCAGTATCTCTATGCCGACGGAGGTGACGACATCTTCATGAACAATGAGACCTTCGAACAGATTCCTATCAGCAAAGACCTCGTTACCGGAGCCGCATATATGAAAGAAGGCGACACCGTGGAAGTTGTCAGCGACGCATCGACCGAGACAGTGCTCTATGCCGAGATGCCCATCAAGACCGTCCTAAAAATCACATACACCGAACCGGGACTCAAGGGCGACACAGCCACCAACACCCTCAAGCCCGCAACACTTGAGACCGGTGCCGAAATCCGCGTGCCCCTGTTCGTAAACGAAGGCGAGCTCGTCGAGGTCGACACCCGCGACGGATCATATATCGGACGAGTAAAAGGCTGATATCCTCCCTTTCCCTACATAAAAAGACAAAACAAAACCCCGGCTTTCGCGAGTCGGGGTTTTGTTTTGTCTTTTTTGTTTTAAAAAAGCGCATATCTCTTGGCAAGAGATACTTATCCGTGGCGCAAAGTTAAGCAAATTCTCTGATATATTGTATATAAAATGACACAAATTTTTCTCTTTATGTTGCCCGAATCGGACATTTGTGTGACTTATGTGTCGTATGTGTCGTATAAGTCCTATGTTTTCAGGAGCTTGCAAGTGCAAAGTATCTCTTGCCAAGAGATACTTACCCCGGATGCCGCCACGGGCCCTCTCGCCCGGGTGGCACAACCACGGGGAGAGTTCCTGGACAGGCTACTCCGCGCGACCCGGAGCGCAAGCAGGCGGGCGGTTGTTTAATGGTGTGTGTCACGGTTTTGCCGTGGCACGCAGGAAGATAAAATGTATGCAGACATGAGCCAAGACAATCATACCGATCCAACAGTGTGGTTCGCCATCAGGTCGAAGCACGACTTCCAGGCCGAAGAGGACCTGGCCAAAGTCTGTGACGAGGTCTTCTTCCCCAAGGAGCAGGTCACAATCCCCGGCCGCAAGCCCCGGGTCAAGGCCGTAATCCCACACGTCCTCTTTATCCGCACCACCCGCTCTAAAGCGCTGGCCCTCGAAGCCGAGGGCCGACAGACCCCCGGCCTGTCCCCTGCCATCTGGATCTACCGCTACCCCAGCGACAACACCGTCCAGGTCATCCCGCAGCAGTCCATCGACCTGCTTAGGCTGCTCACCTCCGACGACACCACCCGGTGCCGCGTCTACAACTCCCGCGACTTCAAGCCGAGCGAACGCGTCCGCGTCACCGGCGGCATCTACCAAGGCTACGAAGGCTACGTCCGCCGCATCGCCAAGAACCGCCACGTCGTTGTCAGCATCGAAGGCGTCTGCATGGTCATCCTCCCCTTTATCCACCCCGACCTGCTTGAGCCGGTAAATTAATTAAATGCCTAATGCATAATGCCCAATGCCCAATTGATATTACGCATTACGCATTTTGAATTACGCATTAAAATGAAGCTCGCTTCATTCTCCATCCTGCAACTTACATCTCTCTATCGCCGCGCCGCCACAGCCAGCGATGATCTCATCGCCGCAGGCCGCGAGCACGCCACCTGCTACCGGCAGGGGCGCATCGTCGCGGAACTCCGCCGGCGCACCCCCGCCGACGAAGCCGAGCGACGCGCCATCGCCGAATGCGAGACCGACTACCGTCGCAGCCTCGCCCGGTTGTCCGGAGCCACCGGCCTCCCCATCGGCCCGATCGACCAAGTCGAGGTCGATGGCGACACCCCCGCCGAGCTATGCGCCGCCATCGACCGTCTCAGCGGCTACACCGACCTTGCCGGTCGTGAGGCGCTGATCGCCACCGTCGACCACGCCATCGACCTCCTCGACCGCGCCCGGCAGACCGGCGCAATCCAGCCCGTGGCCTCACTGGCCGCCACAGTCGCCGAACTCGGCCGCAAAGGAGAAGTCCGCTGCCCCGCATGGGTCATGACCCTCTTAGCCGACGCCGTCGCACAGTGGCTCGCCCGCCCCGCCGTCCCCGACACCAATATGGTGCTCCCCCTGCTGACGCAGGCCCTCTACAGCGGAGACTGGACCCTGCAGCGCCGCGCCGCCCGCATCATCCGCCGCCACCGCCTACCCGCCTATCCCGACTACAGTACGCATGGAGCATATGGGCCGGCGACCTCATAACCACCTGCCACAGATTAAAGTGTGAAAAAACTTCACACAAAACATACTATATTTAGTATTATTTGTTATCTTTGTAGCAAAATCAATACAAATGAACCGAAAGAGTATAGTTAACCAAATATCGTCAGTGCTTAAGGAGATTGCCCCTGATGCATTAACCGTGCTTTACGGTTCGGAAGCGCGTGGAGATTCCCATGCTGACTCTGACATCGACATACTCGTGGTTCTACCCGACAGCAACGGAGGTGTTTCATTTGCAAAGCGGAAAATCGAGATTTTCGACCGACTTTACGACATTGAGCTTCAAAATGGAGTTACCATTTCTCCCCTTGTCGTACTTAAAAGCATTTGGGAAAGGCTCAAAACGCCCTTTACCGTTAACGTCAAAAACGAAGGTATCCGCATATAATACTTGACACCATCCACGGTCGCACATTCATGACACTCTTTGAAAACAGGCAGTCAGGCGACTATGAGGATTTCGTTTATTGTGATGCAGAATTGTATTCAATGCTGCGTCCCAAAGCTGAAAACCTCATTAAAGCAATCTCAGCATTGCTTTAATATAAACATTGACCTACACAATAGTCCGAAGGGTAAAGTTAAAGTACCCATAAGCTCTTTAAATTCATCCTCCATACTTTGCAGTAATGCAAAACACTGACAACTCACACAGCGAACTGGAAGACGGAATAGAGCTCCTGCTGATTCAGCAGAAGATGCTCGACGTGCAGGACAAAATGACACAGATCATTGAGGCGAACATCAAAATAACCAACCTCCAAAAGCTCTCCGACAGTCAAGAATAGGCAGTTGTAACCATCACATGACCGCACCCTCCTGTTACGCATTAAGCACTATGCATTACGCATTGAGCTAAGCGCACTACGAATTAAAAAATATCCGGACGCAGTTGCTTGGCGAAGTCATTCAGGTAACTCGTCTGTCGTCAATAACGAGTGTCCGGATATTTCGACACCATGCATAGATAATTACGCATTAAGCACTATGCAGCCTTCAAAGGCGAAAGACCTTATGAAATTAGCCAATCTCTATTCTTATGCTGTGGCTTGTGGCGGCGATATGCGAGAGGAATTTGCAGACTCACTTCTTGATGACATTACTACCGATGGCAGAAGAATTTTCTCTCCCAAAACCAAAGAGTTCGGCATCAAAATACTCAAACTAATGCAAATCCACGGTCCCGAACTCTCCCCCACCCACATCAACGAACTAAACGGCTGAGGATAACCATATTAGGAAATAGGTTAGAATTACAAAACATTAAGGAAACCGCTTCATAGAGGCTTTCCCAATATCACATTATTTCAACACGTTTACTTTTTTAATCACTTTATGCGAGTTGGCATTATTACTTGGCACTACTACCCTAATGTGGGGAGTTGTCTTCAAGCTTTTGCACTTCAGAAATATTTACTTTCCTGTGGATATTTTGCTGAGTTTATAAATTATCGAGAATTTCATCGTCCAAAATTGGAAAAAATTAGATCTTTATTATGTGATTTTGATTTTATAATCCCACATTTTTTAAGTTCAAAGATTAACTATAAATTTGTACATTTCATAAATAAATTCCTTATACAAGGAAAGAAAATAAAAAGTTACAAAGAACTTAATACCATTCTTGATAATTATGATGTTTTTATCTGCGGGAGTGACCAAATATGGGCTCCATCAGTATTTAATAAAGCTTATTTTTTAGAATTTGTTGGGAATGACAAGAAGAAAATATCATATGCTCCCAGTATTGGGTTGCCTGTAATCCCTAAGGACAAGCAAGCAATATATCATTCTCTACTTTCTAGATTTGATAAAATATCAATTCGAGAAGAGACCGGAAGAAAACTTCTTTCTAACATAGGTATAGAGAGCCAGGTCGTGTGCGATCCGACATTCTTATTAAGTAGTAAACAATGGGAAGAGTATTTGAATCTAAAAACAATTAAACATACACAATCACACAAGCCATATATTTATTGTTATTTTCTTGGAAAAAACAAGAATCATAGAGAATTATTAAAAATAATTTCTGATAGGACAAGTTTGAAAGTTTTTGGTTTTAGTGGATTTAAAGAGGACAAGCAGTATTTTGATGTCACTCTAGATAATTTCGGGCCAATTGAGTTTTTAAACTATCTGAAGAATGCCAATCTTGTTATTACTGATTCATTTCATGGGACTGCTTTCTCTATAATTTTCAAAAAGGATTTCTATGTGTTTGAAAGATTTTCGAAAGAAGATCCTATTAATCAAAATTCAAGAATATATAATATTTTAGATAAGCTATATTTACATGATCGTCTCATAGTTGATTCTATACCTCATATAAATTCAATTGACTATTCTAAAGTTCTACCTCTGTTAGAGAATTTCAGAAATGTATCAAAAAAGTTTATTATTGATTCACTAAATGGATAAGGAT